>CAYTUE010000062.1:0-5082 GCA_964441085.1 uncultured Planctomycetaceae bacterium | reverse complement strand
CACAGTCCGCCAACCGTCAGCCAAACAAACGCCAGTCAAGCACTCTTCGACGCACCAGTCACAGCAATCGCTCACGTGGGACCGATTCGATGTCTCAACAAAAGGCGGCAATCAGATGAAACCTGCCGTTCGTTGGGCCGTGGATAATGGCCCTGCCACAAACACGATTGTCATCGCAATTTTGCTGCTTGGCACATCCTGCGCACTCGCGATGCAAAGAGAATTCTGGCCCTATTCGAATCTCGACGTGATCCAAGTGAGCGTTGAATATCGAGGTGCCAGTCCGGAAGAAGTCGAAGAAGGTATTTGCCAACGCATCGAAGAAAGCGTGCGGTCGGTTACCGGAGTACGCCGCATTACGTCGGTGGCTCGCGAAGGCTTGGGGCTGGTATCCATTGAATTAGAAGCCGAAGTCAGTGAAGCCGACGTGCAAGAAATTTTGGGCGAAGTCCGTTCTCGAATCGACGGCATCCCGAGCTTTCCAGCGTTAGCAGAAAAAGCGACCGTGCAACGCCAGCAGCCTCGCACCACCGCTTTAAATATTGGAGTCATTGGCCCCAATGATGATTCTTCTGTTGGCAGATTGGCTTTAAGAGAACTTGCGGAAAAAGTCCGAGACGAAGTTTTACTGACAGAAGAAGTTTCTCAAGCCGATGTCATTGGAGCACCTCGCTATCAAATCGACATCGAAATTTCAGAAGACATTTTACGGCAATACAATCTGACGTTGTCTGAAGTCGCCGAAATTGTCAAAGCGGAAAACGTAGAAGTACCGGGCGGCACATTAAGAACGGCGTCTCAAGACATTCTGCTACGAGGCAGCAATCGACAGACAGATGGCGAATCGATTGCCAATATCCCATTGATCACCGACGAAAATGGAGTCGTGTTAACAATCGGTGACTTGGGTGAAGTACGAGATGAATTTACAGATGATTCTGCCATCAGCCGAATCAATGGAAACCCCGGACTCGCCATCGAAGTCAGCACCACGTCTAGCGAAGACATTATCAACGTCGGTCGATCGGTGCAGCAGTTTGTTCGAGATTACGATATGCCCGAAGGCTATCAACTGATTACTTTTCGTGATCGAACAGATGACGTGGAAGCTCGATTACTGCTGCTGATCAAAAACGGTTGGCAAGGTCTGCTGCTGGTGTTTGTGCTACTGACGTTGTTTTTGGAACTTCGTTTGGCCATCTGGGTTTCGCTGGGCATCCCTCTTTCGATTGCGGGGGCCTGTGCCGTGATGTATTTCACCGGCCAGACATTCAACATGACATCGATGTTCGCCTTCTTGATTGCGTTGGGCATTATGGTCGATGATGCCATTGTGATTGGCGAAAACATTTACGTGCATCGATCCATGGGAAAAAGTTTTCGAGCCGCAGCAATCGACGGGGCCGTGGAAGTCATGCCATCGGTCGTCACCAGTGTGCTGACAACCATTCTGGCCTTTCTGCCTATGCTCTTTATGACTGGCCGGCTGGCTCGTTTTACCGAAGTCCTGCCCTTTGCCGTGATCGCGATCTTGCTGTTTTCTTTGGCGGAATCCTTAACCGTACTGCCGTCACATTTGGCTCATCATGACGGTTTGGTCATGAAAGCCATGAAGTGGCTGTTTGGTCCGTTTCGTTTTTTGGCCGTCGGCATTCAAGCTGTGAATGGACAAGTGGCTCGACTACTGAAAGCGTTTATCGAAAAGGTGTATCTGCCGACTCTGAAATTTTCGATTCGATTTCCCATTTTGGTGGTGTGCTGTGCGATCGCATTTTTAATGGTGGCTGTTGGTGTAATTCGATCCGGCACGGTGCCCTACATTGTGTTGCCTCAAATCGATTCCAATTTCTGCACGGTCATCATCGCCTTTCCAGATGGAACCCCCGAGCACATCACCGACCAAGCCACCAAACGTTTGGAAGCGTCAATCCGCAAGGTCAACGATGAAGCCATTCACCAAAAACGAACGTCCAACAAAGACGGAGTCATTCGTGCCATTCATCGTTCCGTTGGCTATGGAGCCAGCACTGATGGCGACGTGTCTTCTGGAAGCCATGTGGGCAGTTTAACGGTGCAGTTAATCGACGTGGGCGAGCGTAGTATCACCAGCCAAGAAATGGTGAAACGGTGGAGAAAATCGGCGGGCAGTTTTTTGGGAGCTGACTTCGTGTCGTTTGGTTCGGGGCCTCGAGGAATTGGAGGTCTGCCGATCGAATTTTCATTGTTGGCTCGCAGCGAAGATCTTCCCGCTTTGGAAATGGCTGTCGAAAAGTGTGTTCAGCAGCTGGGAAAATATCCCGGAGTTCACGACGTGACAGCAGGCGGACGACCTGGGAAATGGGAATACCGTCTGAAGATCAAAGACGAAGCCAAGGCCATGGGAGTTTCATTGGCCGAACTTTCTCGCACGGTTCGAGCATCGTATTACGGCGAAGAAGCGATGCGCTTGCAGCGAGGCCGACACGAAGTGGAACTCCGAGTTCGCTCTCCTCGACAACAGCGAGAATCACTAACGGACTTTGATGAAATTCGAGTTCGCGATCCGCTTGGCAACGAACGGCCTTTGCTGGAATTAGCCAGTACCGAAACAGAACGCAGCTATTCAGCCATTCATCGATTGGATCAAATGCGGTCCATCACCATTACTGCGGACGTCGATGAAAAGGTGGGCAATGCATTTCAAATCACGGCTGATTTTCAGAACACAGTGATGAAAGAAGTGGCCGAACAGTATCCCAATTTGCGAGTTCTTTGGGAAGGTCAGCAGGAACAAACCAATGAATCAATGAGCAGCATGATGTACGGGTTTATTGCCGTCATGATTGGTATGTATCTGTTGTTTACGATTGAATTTAAGTCGTACTTACAGCCGCTACTTGTGCTGTCCATCATTCCCTTTGGTGCTTGCGGAGCGATCTTTGGACACGTGTTTCAAGACCTGCCATTTACCTTGTTTAGCATTTATGGCTTGGTCGCATTGTCTGGAATCGTGGTGAATGATTCCATCGTGCTGATCGACTTTATCAATCGCCGCATTGCCGATGGGTTGTCGTTGGAAGACGCCATTATTGATGCGGGCCGCCGACGTTGCCGTCCTGTATTGCTGACCAGTTTGACGACGATTGGCGGCATGTTTCCCATTCTGATGGAAACATCAAGGCAGGCTCAGGTACTGATTCCCATGGCAACAAGTCTTAGTTTTGGCCTGATCTTTGGCACCGCACTGGTGCTGATCTTGGCACCCACGGGTTACTTTTTGCTGGCCAAGCTCCAGGTTCAACTCACGGGCCAAACGCCGGTTACCATTCAGAGCCCAACCATGCAGAACCAAACCAGACACCCAAGTTCGCCGGCTGTCGACGGTGTCTAGGCGATTGATTTTTGCCAGCCTACAGATGTTGCGTTGACATGACATTGACTACGAAAGTCAACTGGAGTGATCGACTTACGAGTTCGTGTTTTCAGCTAACAGCCAAGCAAAAAGGCCTCGCGCCAAATGCATTCGGTTTTCTGCTTGCTGATACACAATGCTTTGAGGGCCATCGATCACCTCATCGGTGACTTCAAGACCTCGCTTAGCGGGTAGGTCGTGCATAAACTTGGCGGATGCTGGAGCAGCCTTCATCAATTCTGCGTTCACCTGAAAATCGGCAAATGCTTTCTTTCGTCGTTCCGCTTCTTCTTCCTGTCCCATGCTAGCCCACACGTCTGTATAAATGACATCGGCGTCAGCCACAGCCGATTTTGCATCGGCGGTTTGACTTACGGCTGCGTTGGGAAATTGGTTGGTGAGCAGGTCTGTAAAGGCCGTTGGAAATCGAAATCCATCAGGAACCGCTAAGGTCATCTTCATGCCTGTCATCGCAGCCGCCAAAGCCAATGACATGGAAACATTGTTGCCATCTCCAACAAACACCAAGTGGATGTCTTTGATGCGACCAAAAGTTTCTTGAATGGTGAGGAGATCGGTCAGAGCTTGGCAGGGATGGCGGTCGTCCGACAGTGCGTTGATGACAGGGCACGTCGAAATTGCCGCAAAGTCGTCAACAAGCTTCTGCGAAAACGTTCTCATCGTGATCACGTCGCTGTACGAACTTAACACGGTGGCGACATCTTGAATGGATTCTCGACCATTCAAGCCTGCTTCTTCGGTGGTCAGAAAAATCCCGGATCCGCCCAAATGGCAAACGGCTGCTTCAAAGCTATTTCGAGTTCGCAAAGACGGCTTTTCGAATAGCTGAACCAAAACACGCCCCGGAAACAGTTGAGGCCGATTTCCGGCTTTGAATTCCGTTTTGAGGCGAGCCGCTTCGTTAAGAACCTGATCGATACCAGAAGGTTCAAGATCAAGCAGTGATGTCAGGTGCTGTACCATGATTGTCTTCAGACATTGAGATTCGACCACTGCTGAAGCAACGGTCAACTGGTTAAAAGTAATTCTTCACTGACCCGAGTCATGCCCTTACGGTCAATTTTATGCAAACCGCATGTTTGATAAGCGGCGCAGGTCCGGTTGCTTTATGAGTTCAGGCCAAAACTGGTAAGTAGGAAAACACAAGGTGACCAACAACCAACAGAAAGCCGGAAAGTTCTGTTATCGGTTGCTGAAAGTGCTGGAGATCAGAAAACCATTGCAAAACCACAATCAGGTCACTGGTAAGAGCGCTGAAGTATCAAACGCTAGTGAATAGGAATCGCCGTGAATATTTCCGGTACAAGCGTGAAGATCAAAAGAAGATTGCAAACTGAGGACACGCCCAGTGAGGGCGTGTTGAACAGAAAAATACGAGTCTTTAAAAACAGAAAAACGCTCGGGAACCACTGTGATTTCCGAGCGTTTTTAGTTTTTGGGCAACACAAGCGATGCACTGAAATTGTCAGTCTGGCCTTTGCACACCAGTGTCAACTTCGCTTCAGTCGCCGATCATGCCGAAACAGAGGCAAACATGCCCCTGCAAAGGTCTAGCAGCCACATGTCGGCTGGCAACGTGTCTTTTTAACTCGAACTTTCTTGCAACGAACTTTCTTAACTCGAACCTTCTTGCAGCGAACTTTTTTGCATTTTGGAGCTGGGCAGCAAGT
>CAYTUE010000061.1:0-24868 GCA_964441085.1 uncultured Planctomycetaceae bacterium | reverse complement strand
GGCTCAGGCTATGATTCGACGCCCAGATATTCTTCTACTGGACGAGCCCACAAACCATCTTGATATCTCATCCATTTTGTGGCTGCAGAACTATCTGACTCGGTTTTCCGGAACCTTAATCTTCATCACTCACGACCGTACTTTTCTGCAAGACATGGCGAATCGGATTGTCGAAGTGGATCGAGGACGATTGTTCGACTGGACGTGCGACTATCAGATGTTTCTGAAGCGTCGAGACGACTTATTGGCAGCAGAAGAAGTGGCTCAAGCTCAGTTCGACCGCAAGCTCGCCGAAGAAGAAAAGTGGATTCGCCAAGGCATTAAAGCCAGACGAACTCGCAATGAGGGGCGAGTCCGCGCGTTAAAGAAAATGCGGCAAGAACGATCTGAACGCCGCAACAAACAAGGCACAGCCAAAGTCACCTTGCAGGAAGCCGATCGGTCGGGACGTTTGGTTGCCAAGGTTCAAGGTGTCAAACATGGCTACGATGGCGTGACCTTAATCGATGACTTTAGTACGACCGTTTATCGAGGCGATCGGATTGGAATTATCGGCCCCAATGGAATCGGTAAGTCGACCATCTTAAAAATTCTTCTGGGGCAACTTCAGCCTGATTCCGGCGATATCAAGATGGGCACGAATCTCGAAGTCGCCTACTTTGATCAGCTTCGAGACCAATTGGTGCAGGATAAGTCGGCTCGCGAAAACATCGGCGAAGGCAAAGACGAATTACTGATTAACGGCCGCAAACGGCATGTGATGGGCTATTTGCAAGACTTCTTGTTTGCACCAGACCGAGCTCAAACACGAGTCGAATTTTTAAGCGGTGGAGAACGCAACCGATTGCTGTTGGCCAAGATGTTTGCCAAACCGGCCAATATCCTTGTCCTTGACGAACCAACAAACGACTTGGATTCGGAAACCTTGGATCTGTTAGAAGAAACGCTTACTGAATTCCAAGGGACTCTGCTATTGGTGAGCCACGACCGGTCGTTTATTAATAACGTCGTCACCAGTACCATCGTGTTTGAAGGCAATGGCGTCGTCAACGAATACGACGGGGGCTATGACGATTGGAAACGACAATACGATGCTCGGAAAGCTTCTGGGCGAATGTCCGACCAAGCAAATCAAGTGAGTCCCGCTGAAGTCAAAGCAGCGACATCCGGAACTCCAGTTGCGTCAAAGCCGAAGAAGAAGCTGTCGTATAAAGAACAGGCCGAGCTAGATGAATTGCCGCTGTTAATCGACCAACTGGAAACAAAGCAAAGCGAATTAGAACAGCAGTTGGCTGATCCCGATTTCTACAAAGAAGGCAAAAACAAAATTGCCAAGGTTCAGAAGGAATTGGACAAAGTCATTGGCAAGCTAAAAACGGCGTTTGAACGCTGGGAGATTCTGGACAGCTAGTGGGGTGCGTTTGAGTTGCTTGCGACCAAACGTTCGACCGACCGACAACTGCCTTGGCTGTCGCAGTTGGTATTCTCCTCACACCGGCTAAACTTCGGCTCAATTCACGCCGGTAAATTCACCTCAGCCTCATTGACTGCCATGTCTGAAATTGTTTACTTCGACCGCTATCGCAACGAAACCTGTGTCGAAAAAGTGTATGGCGACCAAGCTTTAAAGTGGACCTACGGGACGTTGGCGGGCAAGGTTTCATTAAACGCGTTGGTGAAGCGAGCCATCTTTTCACACTGGTACGGTTGGCGAATGGACTCCGCCAAAACGAAGCAAAAAGTGCGTCCGTTTATCGAAACATATGAACTCGATGAATCGGAATTTCAGTCAGACGTTGATGACTTTGCCACCTTTAATGAGTTCTTTTATCGCAAGCTGAAACCAGAAGCTCGCCCCATCGATCAAGACACATCAGCGGTCGTGTTCCCGGCTGACGGGCGACACCTGTGTGTGCCCGATCTTTCCAAACCAGCTGGACTGTTTGTGAAAGGGGAAATGTTTGACATCCACACGTTGTTGAAGGCCCCCGAACTCTCCAAGCGGTATGCCAACGGTAGCCTTTTGATGTCTCGACTGTGTCCGGTGGACTATCATCGATTTCATTTTCCTGCCGCCGGTATTCCAGGAAAAACACGGTTAATCAATGGCCCACTGTATTCGGTCAACCCAATTGCGTTGTGCCAAAACATTCACATCATGACCACCAATAAACGGTGTATCACGGAGCTACAAACCGAACAATTGGGAACGGTGCTTGTGCTGGAAGTCGGAGCCACCTGTGTTGGGAGTATTTGCCAAACCTATCCAGCAGGCCAAGCCGTGGACAAGGGAACAGAAAAGGGGTACTTCCGTTTTGGTGGGTCATCCACGATTATGGTTTTCGAGCCCGGACGAATTCGGTTTGATGAAGATCTGATTCATCATTCGGCCAACCAAGTCGAACTGTACGCCCAAATGGGCGACCACATGGCCACCGCGATCTCGCGAAGCAGTTAGCAGATATCGGATCGCCGTCTGCGTAGGGAGCACTGACATCGAAATGGCATTCTCTCTGCTGCTATTCGACGTTTTGTAGGATTTCTCGAATGCGTTCTACGGCGGCTTTCATTTCCACCACGTGATGAGCGATTTCGACGTTGTTTGCCTTGGAACCGATGGTATTGATTTCCCGAAAGACTTCTTGCCCCAAAAATTCCAGCTTGCGCCCCATGGACTGTTCGCTGTTCAGGAAGTTTTCATACTGTTCCAGATGGCACTTCAGTCGAGTCATCTCTTCGTTGATATCGCAACGGTCGGCAAAGACAGCAACCTCTCTTATTAAATCTGATTCTTCAATCTGACCATCGGATTCCGTAATCGCTTTTTGAACTCGTTCCAGTAGTCGACTTCGATAGTCGGACACAACGGTCGGCGACAATGCTTCGATGTGTTCAAGTTCTGTGGCAATGCTGGCGGCCTGAGCTTTCAGGTCTGACCGCATTGATTCGCCCTCGGAACGACGAAAATCTTCAAAGTGCTTCAACGTTTCATCTAACGCCGCTTCGATGAGTGGCCATAAGGAATCAATCACACTGCCATCGACGTCGGTTTCCGTGATGATGCCAGGCAACGATAACAGGCTGGTCACGGCAGGAGCTTCGGCGTTCAGCGAAGGTTGGCTGGACGACAGTTGATTTAACTGATTGACATATCCGTTCAACACCTTTTCGTCGATCCGAAATCCCGACGAGCTGCCGTGTAAACGAATGCGAAAATTCAACTGCACAGAACCTCGAGCAATCCGGCTGCGAACCAACTTTTCAATATCTGGTTCAAACCGGCTTGCCACATCAGGCAACTTCATCAGAACTTTCAAGTACCGATTATTGACGGCCTTTAATTCGACATTGACTGAAGCCAAGTCTGATTGAACGGACGCGTTACCAAAGCCAGTCATGCTAAGCAGCACAGCAAAAACCTTCTGTTGAAAACTGAGGGATGTGGCAGGGTGATGACAGTAGAGACCCGAGAAAACAAGCCCACTTTCGCCCGTGGTCTGAGGTGTTTCATTGTTGTCACTTGGCCAGTTTGGCACAAGCTGAACCGTAAGATGATCGGCTGCCTGAAAATGGGAGCAAATCCTTGGCATTCTTTGGGAAAATCAACGGCGTTCAGCAGTTGGCAGTTGGCGGCTAAAGACAGGGGCACATTAGCGACAACGTTTCTGTGGAGGTTGTCATGCCAGCAGCTGATCCCAATAGAAGCAAGCGCTGACGTGGAGCACTGCTGTTTTCTGCGACCTGCACCTGCACCTGCCTTTGAGGTCGGTGCAGGTTTTGAATGCCCTGCCTTCTATTGATAGATCACCACTAAAAAAACGAGTGCTTCGGTCCGCCCCGTGTTGGTGATTTCGTGTTGAACGTCGGCTTTGTAGCTGGCCGAATCGTTTTTATGCAACGTTTCCACCTCGCCCGCTGATGTCAGCTGAACGGCCCCTTTTTGTACAGTCAAGAATTCCCGAGTTCCCTGAAAATGAGCACTCGATGTCAGCTGGCCACCGGGTTTCAACTTCAGTTCATAAAATTCGACATCCTTTTCGAGATTCAAAGGCGACAGTGTGCGAATGGTGCAATCCGCGTCGTCGCGATACAGATGAGTCCGATCATCCGCTCGGATCATCCGGATGGCAGGAGCCAGATCTTCCTGCTGTACCAACTCCGCGACAGACAAACCGAACGCCGAGGCAATTTTTAACGTCACAGCCAATGTGGGATTTGCTTGTTCTCGCTCAATCTGACTGAGCATCGAACGACTGACACCAGAAGCCTTTGACAGCACTTCCAAAGACCAGCCGCTTTCGGACCGCAGTTCTCGAATCCGCCGACACGCCATTCGGCTAATGTCTTCGGCACTCTGCGGATTATGGGAAGATGCATCTGTCATTATTTGTCCATTATTACGGAATAATGTCTTGTATCCCGGATTAGTGAATTCTAGGATACCGAACAGGCGTGCATCATAACAGATGCTGCGGTCGTTTGTCCAGAAATTGCTGCGAACGCGATTCACTGGCTTTGTTTTGTAAAAAGGCAACCTCCATGAAGGCACTTGTGAAACGTCATGCGGAACCCGGTCTTTGGCTAGAAGACGTCCCTGAACCAGAAGCCGGCGTGAACGATGTGCTGATCAAGGTCGATCGTACGGGAATCTGCGGAACGGATGTGCATATTCACCAATGGGATGCTTGGGCTCAAAAAACCATTCCCGTGCCCATGGTGGTTGGTCACGAATTCGTCGGCGAAGTGGTGGCTGTTGGCAGTAATGTGATTGATTTCCATCCCGGCGAAGTGGTCAGCGGCGAAGGGCACGTGGTGTGTGGTCGGTGTCGCAACTGTCTTGCTGGACGGCGACATCTTTGTGCGGCGACTGAAGGCATTGGCGTCAACCGACCAGGCGCATTCGCGGAATACATTGCTTTGCCAATGACCAATGTTTGGCACCATTCCAGTGATATCGATCGAGACATCGCATCAATTTTTGATCCCTTTGGAAACGCGGTTCACACTGCGTTGTCTTTTCCTGTTTTGGGCGAAGACGTGCTGATTACCGGCGCGGGACCGATCGGTCAGATGGCGGCTGCCGTTGTTCGACACGCGGGGGCTCGCCATGTGGTGATTACCGACGTGAATCCGTGGAGACTTCAGTTGGCTCAAAAAATGGGTGCCACGCGAACGGTAAACGTCGCTCAAGAATCTCTTGCCGATGTGCAACAAGAACTGGGTATGTCGGAAGGTTTTGATGTTGGGCTAGAAATGTCTGGTAATCCGACTGCTTTTCGAGACATGCTGGCCAACATGTGTCATGGCGGAAAGGTGGCAATGCTTGGCATCCCCGCCGAAGACATCGCCATCGATTGGAACACCGTGGTGTTTAACATGCTGACGATCAAGGGCATCTATGGTCGAGAAATGTATGAAACGTGGTACAAAATGACGGTGATGTTGCAAAGCGGCCTCGATATCAGCCCCGTGATTACTCATCGATTGCATTACACCGAATTCGAACAGGGGTTTGATGCGATGAAGTCTGGCGAATCTGGTAAGGTGATTTTAAAGTGGTCTGAATAGTCACTTTTGGCCGAATGCCAAAACACTCTCTAACCGATGATTGACACGACCGCCTTGTTCCAGACGATGCGGTCGTGTTTGCGTTGACGCCAATCATTTTCGAAAAGGGAAAGCTGATGTTGTTGCAGGGAAAATCGTTTTTGGCATTCGTGGGGAAAGACTACGAAGATCTTGAACTGTGGTATCCCAAACTTCGAATGATCGAAGAAGGAGCCACTTTTGTCACCGCTGGCGAAAAGGCGGGCGAACTGTATGTCGGCAAAAACGGTTACCCTTGTGTTTCCGACATCCAAATTCAGGGCATCGACACTGCTGAATTCGACGGCTTGCTGTGTGGTGGAGGATGGATGCCAGACAAGCTACGGCGAGACCCCGAAGTCCTGAGAATCACGAAGGAATTTGCGGAATCCGGTCGGCAAGTCGCCGCCATTTGTCACGGCGGATGGATTCCGATTTCAGCCGACGTGTATCGAGACGTTAAGGTCACAGGATCGCCGGGAATCAAGGACGATTTAATCAACGCGGGAGGCATCTTTGAAGATGCTGCAGTTGTTGTCGATCGAAACTTTATCAGCAGCCGTCGGCCTGATGACCTGCCCGATTTTTGTCGAGCCATGATTCAGTTCTATCAAAGCTAGCCACTGATATCGCACAAGAATGTCCAATCGACAGCGACGGCAGAAACGCCGTTTGTGGAATGGACATTCTGTTCAGCGAACTTAGTAGCTTTCTAAACGTCGATTTTCTTTTTCGGCTTCCCATTCATCGACGGAATAATTGACATCTCGGGCGTTCGCTCCGTTATGTTGTCCGACGATGCCGTCTTCTGCCATCCAGTCGATCATTCGAGATGCTCGACCGTATCCAATCCCTAAGCAGCGTTGCAACAGCGAACAACTGCCTCGACCTTCTCGCACAACAACGTCGCAAGCGTCGTCGTACAGGTCGTCGTTTTGTCGTGGCCCTGCTTCTGACTTTTCGCCTTCAGCTGATTCCGCACTTCTTGCGACGGCTTGTTGCAATTCGTCACTGTAGTCTGGTTCCACATCGCTGAAGAAGTCGATGACGTCGTTCATTTCTTCGTCACTGACATACGTTCCTTGAGCCCGAGTCAAGCTGCTGGTACCAGGTGCCAAGTACAACATGTCTCCACAACCTAGCAACCGCTCTGCTCCACCTTCGTCCAGTACGACTCGACTATCCGTCTTACAAGAAACCTGAAACGAAACACGAGCAGGAAGGTTTGATTTAATCAAACTGGTGACCACATCAACGGTTGGTTTTTGAGTTGCCAGAATCAAGTGGATTCCCACCGCACGAGCTTTTTGAGCCAGTCGAGCGATATACATTTCCACGTCTTTGCCGATGGTCATAATCATGTCCGCCATTTCGTCGGCAATGATCACGATGTAAGGCATTTTTTCGGGAACGCTTTTCGCTTCTTCATGAAGTTCTGAGATGCCCATTTTTTCTAAGACAGCCGCGCGTCCCAGTTTATTGTAGCCGTCAAGGTGGCGGACTCCGACTTGAGACAACAGGTTGTAGCGTTCTTCCATTTTATCGACAGCCCACGACAGAACGGCTTCAGCCTTCTTCATATCTGTGATCACCGGATGCATCAGGTGAGGCAAAGATTTGTAAGGGCTAAGTTCTACCATTTTGGGGTCGATCATTAGCATCTTGACATCGTCGGGGGTACGAGTCATCAGCAGAGACATGATCAACGTGTTTAAACACACCGACTTACCAGTCCCTGTTCGGCCAGCGATCAGCAAGTGAGGCATCTTCGCGAGGTCGACTGCCAACGATTGACCTCGAACATCCTTACCGAAGAACATCGGTAGCTTAAACTTATCGGCATCTGTCCCTGATGCTTGAATCAATTCCTTCAGCCGGACGGTGACCTGTTTTTCGTTCGGGACTTCCACTCCCACCGTGTTTTTGCCGGGAATTGGTGCGACAACTCGCACAGAAGGAACTCGCAAAGCGATCGCCAAGTCATCTTCCAACGCCATCACTTTGTTCAAGCGAAGACCAGGTTCCAAATCCAATTCAAACTGAGTCACCGTGGGGCCGGTGTCGACTTCCGACACTGTGATGTTTAAGCCAAACTGCTGAAACGTTTTTTCCAAAGTCGTGGCGGCAAGGCGAGCCTTTTCGGCCAATTCATCAAACGGAAAGTCTTCCGGGTCTTCCAGCAATGCCAGATCGGGAAGGTGATACTGCCGTCGAGATTCCACTTCTGCTTCGTTTTGCACCTTAAGCGCTGTGGGAGCATTAATCTTGATCGTGCGATTGTCAGCAGGCGAAGTCGCAACGGGTTCGAGGGGCAGATCATCGTCTTCGAATTCGTCGTCCACAAGGTCCATTGCCGACTTTGGTTTTGGAGCAACGGGCGTATTGATCGATACAGTCGGTGGATCGGGTTGCTTAACAACCAGAGATTCGGCTTTTTGATTGCTCGCCTGAATTTCGTCTGGGGATTGTTCGGCAACGTTGGAATTGGCTGAGGTTGATCGAGAACGAAACAGAGAAATCAAGCCCCCTGACATCGCCATCGGCACGGTCGCAATTTTCAGTCCCGGACTTGTCACGTTCCAAAGTGGAGACAGCATCCATCCAGACAGCAAACCACAGCAAACTAAAATGAAGACTCCTACAGTTGAAAACGAGGAGGTTAGAAAGATGCTCATCCATGCTCCCACCACTCCTCCGCTGCCATAGGCTGAACCTGCGTTGAAGGAAGGCGCAACCAATTGAGTTGCAGCGCAGAAGAACATCACCAGCAAGAATGTGCCAGCTGTTGTCAGCCAGAAACGCTGTCCCTTGGTTCGAGAAAACAGCAGTAAGTCCCACGCGATCATGGCTGCCATGGCCACCCACACGCCGACTCCTAATAAGTGGCGTCCATAAAATGCGATGGATGCTCCCGTGGTTCCGCAAATGTTAATGGGCGTCCGCCGAGCGGGAAAAACGAGGTCGGAGGGGGGATCAGCCGGATCATAGCTCATAAAGCTTAATCCGATAAACACCACCATGGCCATCAAGCCAAGTGCCATCACGTCGTTTCGAAATCTTTCGTAGTCAAACATGATGAATCTGTGGAAGAGAGAAGTAAATGTTCACCTGCTCAGCGCGCACCAGCGACCGCAGACAGATAACCATGGAACAAAAACAGCGAAACTCTGTGAATCAAAATCGAGTGATTTCAAGTCGGAGAGCTGAAGGGGAAAGTTGGATCGTACGGAGGGAGTTTGAATTTCGGACTGATGAAACCATTCCGACACACAACTTTATCACTCTCACATGAGCCGGTCGTGTGGTTTTGACACGAATGGCGACGAAGTGGGGACACTGAAAACGAATTTACCACCTAGTGAAGACAGTAAAAACAGCCGGTTGCAACGGTTTTTCCGTGATTCCAGCAACTGCCGTTCAGAGAAATTTGAATCTTGTAAAAAACACCAAAGCTGGCCGTGATGTCATTGCGTGGTTATCAAAAATAGGGCAAGTGGTCAGATCATTGACTGTCCGATAATCATCGCAGTTGAGCCCTTTCATCATTCGCAGAACAGCGTATGATCTACCATGTCAGCGTTCAACGTTGTCAGGTTTTCGACAGAAACGCTTTTCGGAGCATACCGGTTCTATGTCACACGCGAGTCTCGCTCAAGACTTTACAGATGATCGTCAACGCACGAGTTGGCACGATGATGCCCTTTGGTTTGTGCGTGAAAAACGCGATCGAATGGCTCATTCGCTTCCCGAATGGGAGCAGCTACGGCAATTTGCGTCCGAAATCAAGACGCACACGATGTCTCAACTGCCTCACTATTTGCAGCAGTTCGAAGAAAACGCCAAAAAGTTGGGAGTCCACGTTCATTGGGCCAGCACGACGGAAGACCACAATCGCATCGTTCTGGATATCCTGAATCAGAACGACGCGAAACGGATCATCAAAAGCAAGTCGATGCTGACAGAAGAGTGCCATTTAAATCCCTACTTGGAAAAGAATGGCATTGAAGTCGTCGACACAGACCTTGGCGAACGCATTGTTCAACTGCGAGAAGAACCACCAAGTCATATTGTGCTGCCCGCCATCCACCTCAAAAAGGAAGATGTTGGGGAATGTTTTCATGAACACCTCGGCACCGAAAAAGGAGCCACCGACCCAGCCTACCTCACAGAAGCGGCGCGAGGGCACTTGCGAGGTCGGTTTTGCGCCGGCGACGCGGGCATCACAGGAGTCAACTTTGCAATCGCTGAAACAGGCGGCTTTGTCATCTGTACGAACGAAGGCAACGCAGATTTGGGTGTGTCTTTACCGAATCTGCACATCGCCTGCATGGGAATCGAAAAGCTGATTCCCCGAGCATCAGATTTGTCTGTGTTTCTGCGTTTGTTGGCTCGCTCCGCAACCGGACAACCCATTACGACGTATTCGTCTCATTTCCATGGTCCTCGCCCCGGCAGCGAACTTCATATTGTGTTACTGGATAACGGTCGCAGTGAAATTTTGAAGAGCCCCGAATTTCGTCGCAGCTTAAACTGCATCCGCTGTGGAGCCTGCATGAACACATGTCCGGTTTACCGACGCAGCGGCGGACACAGCTATCAGTCGACAGTGCCTGGCCCCATCGGTTCCATTTTGACACCGTTGAAGACTCCAGAACAACACACAAGCTTGCCGTTCGCATGCACCTTGTGTGGGTCGTGCAGCGATGTTTGCCCTGTGAAGATCGACTTACATCATCAGTTGTTTGCGATGAGAGGTTTCTTAGACAAAAAGCGACTGCTGAAACTACCTAAGAAGCTCGCCATGAAAATGGTGTCAGGTTTGATGTCGCGCACGTGGCTGTATTCCACCGCAGGCACGGCTGCTCGAACGGCTTTGCGTTGGATGCCTAAGTTTGCCGTTTACAATCCATTGAACAAATGGGGACGGCAGCGAGACCTACCGGAAGCTCCCAAGCAGTCGTTCCGCCAGCAGTACGCTGATCACAAGAAAACTCAATCTTCTCAGGGAGACAAGTGATGTCGTCGGACGCACGCGAGCAAATTTTGAATCGCTTAAATAACGTTTTAGTTGAATCCGCCCCTTTGCCAAATCTTCCTGTGGAAGGTCCATGGATCACGTTCGAAGATCCGTTGGCTCGATTCACTGAAGTCCTTGAATCAGTCGGTGGACAGTGTTTCCATGTCGCGAATGTTGCTGAAGCAAATGACATTTTGCAAAGCTTCGACGTTTGGAAATCAGCTGCTGTCAAGTTCAGCGTTGTTCCCGGTGTCGGAGAATCAAACGTTGATTTAGACGCCATCGACGATCCGCATGATCTCGAAAACACAGACTTTGCTGTCTTGAGCGGTCACTTTGCGGTTGCTGAAAACGGAGCCATTTGGGTAACGGATGATACCGTCAAACATCGCGCGCTGTATTTTCTGCCTCAAAGAATGGCACTTGTCATCCCGGCATCTGCAATTTTGCATAACATGCACGAAGCTTATGCTCGGTTAGAGTTTGGGAATCACGCGTTTTCGTGCTTTATCAGTGGCCCGTCGAAAACAGCGGACATCGAACAAAGCTTGGTGATTGGTGCTCATGGTGCCCGCGCACTGACTGTCTTTGCCGTCGACGATCTTTCGGTATAGGTGTCGAACTTGTTTGGGCTAAGTTTCGACTGGAGTGACTGAAGGCAAGACGACTCTAATCATCTTCGTCGCAATACAGGTCTTGAAATCTGCTTTGAATTTCAGCGACAGAAATTTCTTCATTACGAGTCGCGATTGTCCAACGATGTCCAAACGGATCATCGATTGTCCCAGAACGCTCTCCATAAAACTGTTCGGTGATTTCTTTAAACACGACGGCTCCTGATTTGACCGCCGCGTCGAACACTTGGTCGGCGTCTGCAACGTAAATCAGCAGCCCAACTCCGCTGCCTCCCAAAGAAGCGGGGGACAAAATATTCATCTCCTTGAATTCATCGGCGAGCATAAAGCGACCACCGGCGAGTTCAATTTCCGCATGCCCAATCATTCCATCGGGCATCTGAAGTCGATAGATTTCTTTGGCTCCGAAAATATCACAGTAATACGCGATGGCTTTCTCCGCGTCTTGGCAAACCAAGTAAGCGGTGACACCCGGAACTCGCTTGTCGCTGACTTGGGTGACTTGGTTGGTTTCAGGTTTGGTACTCATTTCAGAAGGTTCTTCCACCAAATCAAATGATGAGACTTAGACTCACGGCTGTGGACTCGCGACAGTGAACTCACCCACATCGCTTGTCACGCGAATGATTCTGTCATCGTTTTAGAAACATCACCGAAACAAACAACCGTGATAGTCCGAAATTCATATCTGTGATGACCTACAGGGAAGCTACGGAGCGTGCAGAGCTGGTGACGGCGAAAGCCGTTTTACGTAGAGATTGCGGTACCAAACTTCGCAACTGTGGTGCGTTATTCTGTAGTTTGTTATTCTGTGGTGCGTTATCCTGAACCAGTCAGATTGGTTTTCACCCAATTGGGAGTGCAAATTGAATTTGCTTCCGTTTCACACGTTGTCTCCAAGTGGGCGGGTTGACCTGAGGACCGCTTCTTTACGGAAAGCTTCCTTCCTCTGAGACGTGTGTCTGAGTTTGCAGCGAAACGTAGACCAGCGGACGCACAGGCGATTGAAAAAGCAGAATATGGGTTTATCGTAAGCATTGCTGCTGTGAACATCGCCGCCGTAACAGCAGCGGAACGATTCTAGCCACTTTCACTGTGAACAGTTGGGCGAATGTCGATCGCACTCCGATTCATTGCCCCCAGAACATTGCCCCCAGAAATCAATTCATCGATGTATGACCTGCTGATCATTGGAGGAGGAGCGGCCGGACTGATGGCTGCCGCAGCCAGTGCTGCATGCGGTCAGCAGACTGTGCTGCTGGAAAAAAACAAACAAACGGGCGTAAAAATTCTGATGTCAGGCGGAACGCGCTGCAACATCACGCATGCCACCGATAAAGCTGGAATCGCAGCAGCGTTTTCATCCTTCGACAAAAAACAGGCTCAGTTTTTGAGATCTTCCTTGGCCGCTTTACCGCCGGAACAGGTGATCGAAATCATCGAATCTCAAGGCGTGCCAACCAAGGTGGAAGACACGGGGAAAATTTTCCCTGCCAGTAACAAAGCCATTCATGTTCGAGATGCTCTTCAACAACATGCAATTGAGCGGGGTGCAAAGTTACGCTTAAACTTTTCCGTCGATCAGATCGAAAAAAACGCACATGGTTTTGTTGTTCATTCGCAAGCTCAAACCGTCTCCGGAAAGCGCTTACTGATCACAACAGGAGGACTGTCCTATCCGGGATGCGGAACAACGGGCGATGGCTATGGCTGGGCTCGGCAGTTCGGACACCGAATTGTCAACACGGTCCCGGCTCTGACACCAATCACCACAAACCAAGATTGGATTCGAGACCTGAAAGGCATCACGGTACCCGACGCGGCGATTTCCATTGTGCAAAATGATGCAAACCGAGGAATCGGCGACTATGGGACGAAGCAGTTTCTGGATACTCGCCGATCATCGCTCCTGTTGACTCACTTTGGTTTTTCCGGCCCTTCGTCTTTGGACATAAGTCGAGTGATCACTCGAAGCAACGACCGCAAAGACATGAACCTGATTTGCGACTTTGTCCCCAAGGTTGGCTTGGATGCTTTTTTGGCCGAAG
Organism: uncultured Planctomycetaceae bacterium; assembly: GCA_964441085.1. Taxonomy (GTDB): domain Bacteria; phylum Planctomycetota; class Planctomycetia; order Planctomycetales; family Planctomycetaceae; genus Fuerstiella. The sequence continues at coordinate 11,582 of CAYTUE010000061.1, read as the reverse complement.
TCACTTCCGTACTGAGATCGGCGGGAGCCAAACAGCTTTCAAAAATTGTGCCGCTTTATGTTCCTCGACGGTTAGCAGAAGCTCTCATCTTGCAAGCTGGCCTAGAATGGAATCAACGAGCGGCCGAGATGTCCAAGAAACAAATTCGAGCTTTGGTTTTGCAATTAAAGACTTGTTTGGTGCCATTGAACGGGACTTTGGGATTTCAGAAGGCGGAAGTGACATCGGGAGGCGTTTCGTTATCCGAAGTTGATTCCAAAACCATGCAAAGCAAACTCGTTGATGGTCTGTTTTTCGCTGGTGAAGTTTTGGATATCGACGGCCCCATTGGTGGGTTCAACTTTCAAGCGGCGTTTAGCACGGGTTGGCTGGCGGGGCAATCTGCCAGTAGAATCGAGTAGTGGTCCTGCAATGCCATTTCCCCTTGGGTGAGCCCTCACGCAAAAGCTGCTACGGTAACATCTACCGTGAAACGAGACCCACTTTTTATCCGCCCATACTTTGAGTCACGCCATGACGATCCTTGCGATTGATGTTGGAAATACCCGAGCAAAGCTAGGGATCTGGCACAGCCTGAATCCCACCGGGAAATCTCCTGACCAGCTCACCGCTGTTCCTCTCGCAGGTGATGTCGATCTTCCCGAACAAGTCAAAATCTGGCTGCAGCAAGTGGGTGGTTTATCGATTGAACAAGTCATCATTGCGGGGAGCAATCCGAAACCGGTTGCCGAACTGATGGCATCTTGGTTGGCGAATGACTTTCCCATCAACCAGATTCAATCGCACCAGCAAATCCCGTTGAAAATGGACGTCAAGAATCCAGAAACCGTCGGCATCGACCGTTTGCTGACGGCAGTTGCCGTGAGATCTCGGCAGCACCAGCGAACTCCCGTGATCGTGGTTGATGCCGGTACAGCAACAACCGTGAATCTGACAACAGCTGATGGAGTGTTTCGAGGAGGCGCGATTCTTCCTGGTATGAGAATGTCGGCTCAGGCACTTCATGACTATACGGCCGTGCTACCGCATATTGATGCAGACACTTTTGTCGAACACGAAGACGCAAATTCAAAGACTGATCAGTGTGCAGTACAACAGTCAACCGTCACCTTAAAAATGCCCGGTCGAGACACAAAGTCTGCAATCCAGAATGGCATCTTTTGGGGCCACCTCGGAAGTATCAAGGAGCTTATCAGCCAGCTCACCAATCATCTTGTCACCACGGAAGCTCCCGTATCTGAACTGACAATTGCGGTCACAGGAGGAGGGGGCCGGCAGCTTGCCACGCTTATTTCCGATGCAACCTACGAAGACAGCTTAGCGCTGATTGGCCTGTCAACACTTGCCGCAAGCAGTCAGTCTTGACTGCATTTTACTTGCCAGCCGCATTGGTTGCCACATCATAACGAGCTTCCGTTTGCAACAGTCTTCAACGGCGCTGCGTTAGGAATCCTTTGCAGGGCGTTCAGCAGCAGGGCGTTCCGCAGCGGGGCGAATGGTTTGGAGAGTGACTTTAGGTCGTGCTGATGTGTCTTCGTCTTGTGAGTCCCCCTGCAGCTCACTTTCTGGTGAGTCTGCTACCACAGCGGTCAGATCAGTGGAAGTAATCGACGACAACACAGTGGATGTCCCTGATTCAATCGCAGCCTGTTCTTCCTCCAACAAAACGGTCGGGCCGTGAATCGGAATGGTGACGATGAACACGCTCCCTTTGCCAAATTCACTTTCTAATAAAACGTCTCCCCCCAGCAATCGGGACAGTTCTCGCACGATCGACAATCCGAGCCCCGTACCACCGTATTCTCGTTTCACGTGGTCTCGACCTTCCGCAGACGTGCTGCCTTGCCGAAACTTTTCGAAAATTTGTTCCTGTTCTGAAAGAGGAATCCCGATCCCCGTATCTTCAACTCGCAACATCATGTTGTCTGTCTCGACAAGCTCAGACGTAATGCGAACTCGACCTCCTTCGGGTGTAAACTTAATGGCATTCGATAGCAAATTGGTCAAAATCTGTCGCAGCTTGCTTCGATCTTGATTGATCAAAGGAAGACGACTGTCGGCATTCAGGTAACGCAGTTCAATATTCTTTTGATCGGCCAGAGGCATAATCTGGTGGACTTGAGCATCGATCAGGTCACGAATATCGAACTCTGCTAATTGCAGATCCATCTGACCGCTTTCGATCTTGGCCAGGTCCAACAAGTCGTTAATTTGAACCATCAGATTCCGACCCGACTTGCGAATATTTTCGACGTAGCGGATTTGCCGATCGTCAAGATTCACAGCGTTCGCCAAGATATCACTAAAGCCTAAAATGCTGTTCAATGGAGTGCGAAGTTCGTGACTCATGGTTGCCAGAAATTCGTCCTTCATTTGATTACTGGCGTCCAAAGTCAGGTTGGCTTGAGCCAACATATCTGCCTGCAATGTACGTTTTTGGGCTTCGTCTCGAAGCTCTTCATTCTTATCTGTGATGTGCCTGAGCATTCGATTAAAGGCTTGAGAAAGTTCTTCAAATTCGTCTCCCGTGCTAATGTCAGAACGCTGGCTCATATTGCCGCGAGCAATTTCGATGCTCACTTCTTTCAAGTGTTGCAGCGGTTTCACAATGATGTAGCGCACAATCACCCACGCAACAATCATGGCAACAACCGTGGTGACAATACCAGATGCCAGCAAGATCAAGCGGTTGCGGCTGAGCTGTGCTTCAACTCCAGCCATGGAAAGACGCACGGTTGCCATGCCGACCAGTGAATTTGGCGCATAACTGGTGACTCCAGGCGCGTTATGACAGGCCATGCACTCTTGAGTCGCTATGACGGCTTGGTAGTAGTTTAGGTACCGTACACCATCGTCGTCTTCTGAAAAGGAATAGGTAGACGGTTCATCATTCTGGAGCTTCAAAAAAGCTTCGTAGTCGACATCAGTTCCAGGCGTATCAGCGGCCAGCAGTAGTCCCCAGCGAGCATCCAATTGCAGTTCGTCCACTTTGTTAATTCGCTCTTCAAAACCTCTCCAATCGAGATTCTTCAAAGCGAATTCCATTTCGCGGTCAATTCCCTTGTCTGCTGAATCAACGGGCGCGGTGATCTCTTGCAGAGGCGTTTCATTTGGTTTGGGAAACCAATCTGGCTGACTTTCTGGCACAGACTGTTTCGTTCCATCGGTGGATAGTTCGCCGGGAAGACCAACGATGGATGGTTCGATGTCCGCTGCTTTTGTTGCTTGTAACGCTGATGCCGCAGAAGCAAAACGTCGAGCAAATCGTTTAATGTGTTCTCGATAAATAATTTCGGGAACCAAGGCGGAGGCTTTATCGACCTGCTGAGATTCCACCAAGCGTCGAGTGCGACTGGCGTAGATCCAAAAACTGGTGGTAATCAAACACAAGAGTGCAAAGCCGAACATCAGCCGACACTTGCGCTCAAGACTGGTTTCTCCTAATAGTTTTTTGAAACTTCGGTAGTTCATCCGCAATCACATCGTTACTAAGTCTGTCGTTCCGCCTGACCGTGTTGGTGAGAAATGACAGCGTACCACATGGGGGAAAATACTGCATTCATCAATTGCAATCGTCAGCGGCATTCGTCAACTGCAATCGCTTGCGATTGTCGACCGTTTCTCAAGCGATTTGATACGACTTGGACCACTGAGTTTTGAGCGAAGGCCCCTGTCGTTTCCTATTTTAAGCTGTCTGAATCGAAAAGTGTTGTTTAAAGTCAACGATCATTGCAACACGCCTTGAATCTCGCTGAGCAAAAGACAGACTCGCCCGACATTGCAATCCGGTTGAAATTTCTTTGAACCAATCTAAAAAGACCAACAGAAATCGTAACGGCGGACGGCATTGTAAGGAATGGTGATTTTTACACGGAATTGATGGAACATCGAAATCTCATTCGCCCCAGCTGCTCTAGCTAAAGAAGTCCTAGCTAAAAAAGCCACATCGGAAACAAGTAAACATGGCAACCAACAATGTTGTTCTGGCAATGACAGGAGCGAGTGGAACGGCTTACGCTGTTCGCCTTGCACAGGCGCTGCTTCAGGCAGAATGCACCGTCCATCTGATCGCCAGCGACGCTGCTCGACTGGTTTCAACACGAGAACTCGGAGTTGCCATGCCTGCAGATTCCGCTGGAAGTGATCAGTGGCTGGATTTCCTGAACACATGTCTGATGTCAGAAATCACCAAATCATGGGGCTTTAATAACATCGATCTTCCTGCCGCTGCAAAGCTGACCGTGCATTCCAAGAACGACTATTCTGCTGGAATCGCCAGTGGTTCGTTTTTAACCAAAGGCATGATCGTGTGTCCCTGTTCGATGGGCACACTGTCTTCCATCGCAGCAGGAGCATCGACAAACTTGCTTCAAAGAGCAGCCGATGTGCATCTCAAAGAACGGCGGCCTTTGGTTTTGGTTCCTCGCGAAACTCCCCTTGGAATGATTGCCTTACAGAACATGGTCACGTTGACTCAAGCTGGTGCCACCGTCATGCCTGCAATGCCGGGATTCTATCAATACCCAACGTGCATCGCAGACCTTGTCGATTTTGTGGTGGGACGAGCGTGCGACCATCTTGGCGTACCTCACCAGTTAGTGAAACGGTGGGGCGAAGATTCCGCTGACTAGCAACATTATTTGACCAATGGCTGCTGCTTGTCGTTCAACACGTGCTGTCAGCCGCCTATTGATCAGCATGAATCCACTGAAACTTCGTTCTGATTCAAGCCGAATGATCGTCGGTCGCACGTAGAATCGAAGTCGCCAAACTGTCTTTTAGGTATCAAGAATCTCGATCAACATGCCCACGCAAAACCACGATCCTGCGATTGCTTTCATTCAAAGTGTTGACCCCCAATTAGCAACCGTCATGAGCGAAGTGGGCCCGTGCCTGCTGAAGCCTGAGGGCGGTTCGTTTGCCATTTTGGCTCGCTCGATTCTATCGCAGCAAATTTCGGTCGCTGCTGCTCGAACAATCCGAACAAGGCTGCAAGCTTTAATGCCCAACCGAAGGCTGACAGCAAACGCGGTTTTAGATTTGACAGAAGACGAATTAGCCGCAGTTGGAGTATCAAATCAAAAGCGGCGTTATTTGTTGGATCTTGCGTCAAAGGTGGCTGAAGGAGAGGTCAGCTTTCGACGAATCGCCAAGATGTCGGACGAAGATGTGATCGAGTGTTTGATTCAGGTGAAAGGCATCGGCCGCTGGACGGCTCAAATGTTTCTGCTGTTCGGACTCGGCCGTCCCGATGTCTTTGCTCCAGATGATCTGGGCATTCGCAACGCCATGATCAAAATCTATGGCTTAGATTCTCACGACAAGGCCCCCATGGAAGCCATTGCTTCGAATTGGAGCCCCTATCGCAGTGTGGCATCGTGGTATCTGTGGCGTTCTCTCGATAGTCCGCAAAAAGGTAAGTGACTCATTGTAACGCAGAATACAGAACACAAACGGAATACGTGGCATGAACTTGAAACGAAAGCGTTGGCGTTACCGCCAACGCTTTCATCGATTGTGTGTTGAAGTCGATCGTGTGTTGCAATCACCGTGTGTTGAAGTCGATCGTGTGTTGAAACGAACTTCGGTGATTACAACGGTCGCACGATTGAGGTGCTGCGGTAGTAATCCATCAAAGTTTCCACAGACAAGACGCCACCTCCCATACCGCTTTTGTTGACTCCGCCATAGGGAACTCCATGAGCAAACACGTTGTGAGCATTGATCCAACTGTTTCCAGCAACCATGGCTTCGGCAACCCGAGCAGCTCGATCATTGTCTGTGGTCCAAACACTGTTCGCTAAGCCATAGTCTGTATCATTTGTAAGCGCGATGGCTTCGGCTTCAGAACGGAACTTTAACAAGTAGGCAACGGGCCCAAAGATTTCTTCTTTGGCTGCCACATTGTTTGGTGAACCAGCCAGCAACGTTGGACGAACGTAATTTCCGTCGAAGCCTTCCACAGTGGCCTCACCACCGCCAAACAAACATGTGGCTCCTTCCGCTTGGCCTTTGCTTTGATAGCCCAGCACTCGTTCACACTGCTTGGGATTCACAACAGGGCCCATCTGACTATTGGGGTCGAGTGGGTGTCCAATCTGAACATCTTTCATCAAGCGGATGCAATGTTCAACGAATTCGTCATAGATGTCTTCGTGGATTAACCAGCGAGTTGCATCGCAGCAAACTTGGCCAGCGTGAAATGTGATGGCTGCCACCAGCTTTTCAGCCGTGTCTTTTACGTCAACATCTTCAAAGACAACCGCTGCCCCCTTTCCGCCCAATTCCAATTTCACGGGAACCAAATTTCTTCCACAGGTTTCTCCGACAAGCTTGCCGACTTCAGGAGAACCCGTGAATGACATTCTTTTGATTTGCGTATTAGCACTTAATGCAGCACCAGCCGTGGCTCCTCGTCCTGTCACAACATTGATCACTCCATCGGGAACTCCCACGGAAGTTGCAAGGCGAGCCAAGTACAGTGCAGATAATGACGTGTCTTCTGCAGGCTTGATGACAACCGTGTTACCAGCCGCCAAGGCGGGAGAAATCCCCCAACCAATCAACAGAAAAGGAAAGTTCCATGGAAAGATAAACGCACAGGCCCCCCATGGCTGTTTGATCGTTCGAGCATCGTGGTCTGGAACATCGAGCGTGGTTTTCAGTTCGACATTGTCGGCCAAACCCACAAAGTAACGCAGCGTATCGACAAAGTTCTGAACATCACCTGCGGCTTGTTCTTGAATCTTCCCCGCGTCCAAAGCTTCAATTTGAGCAATCATGGGTTTGTGCTGTTCGACGGCGTCCGCCAACGTTAACAGAATTTTGCTGCGCTCTGGTTGAGACAACCCAGACCATGCAGGAAACGCGTCGTTGGCGGCACACACTGCTTGATCGACTTCCGCACTGCTTAGGTCATGAATTTCCGCCAGTTGGTCGCCAGAACCGGGATCGATTGTCGGCACAAGTGCTCCACTGGCTGCACGGAAGTCTGCTCCTGCAACGAAGGCTGGCAGAGGGCTCTGAGCCAAAAAGGCTTGAACTTCGGGAAGCAATTCAATCTTCGTCGTGGTGCTCATCACTGGGTTTCCCTGTCGGAAGGAAAAGAGGGGGCGGAACGCAGAAATAAAATGCGCATACTATCTACCACTCTAGTAGACACAAAAACGGTGCTCTTTTGAACCGACTGCCCGAATTTTGCTCAGTCACGCCGTGGCTTTTACGGCCAAACGGTTTGTCAGTTCACGTCGTGCTGAAACTCAGGCTTGTTCGACGATCAATGACTCATGTCGAAGCCAGTTTTCACTTGAGGCGACGTTGGCAGCGGGCCGGTCTGGCAGAATGTTGACACGAAAAAAGCCGCTTGAGAAAACCATCTCAAGCGGCCTGCATTCCGATCAACTTGACTTGAAGCCAAATTGTCTATTTCGTCTCGCAGCAAGCAACATCACAGACGCAGTCGTCGCTGACTTCGCAGTCGCAGGCTGTGACGTCGCAAATATCGCATTTGCATTCAGGTGCGGATGTGGATGCGGACTCGGACAGACAGCATCCAGCGGATACACAGCAGTCAGAACTGCAAGCACACTGACCGCCGACATCACACTGGCAATCACCAGCATCACAGAAGCAGTCGACGCACGCACATAATTCACCGCAGCAGGCGCACGGCCCAGTCGGTGGACTTGCAGTGAGTGAAGAGAACATCATCGAAGAAACTGCCAGCGCAGCAACAGACAGAAGGCTTAAAGCAAACTTTTTAAACATGGAATTGTTCCAAAACGAATAGGTGATTAATAAAAACCAATGAATCGAATTGGAATTGTCTAGTTCAGCCAGCGAGAAAGCAGCGCTTGACGCTGTTGATGGCGGAAGGGAAGAGGGCCAACATCGTTTGCAGCGGAATAAAAATCCAAGCTGCAAATCACGATAGGGCTTGGAACCGGTAATGGATATCCGCTGAGGCAACGGCTGAAATCTCGAAGTCGAAATTCGTGATTTGAAACGCCCACAACATCGTGTGGAACAACACATCGACAGCCGTCGTCGTCTGAACACTTGTTGCCCTTGCTCGAACAACAACTTGGCTTTTCGGAAACAGGTTTGCAGCAGGCACAACATTCCGGCAGATCGGCTGAACTCTGCACGTTGCTGCTTTTTTGAGAACAGCAGCAATTAGAAAATGCGGATGCAGGAAGCACCAGCATTGCCAAGCAGAGTATTTTTCCAATGAATTGAAGCCGATTCATATACTGATCTTACTGCCAAATCAATCAAACGGCAACGCCAATTTCAGATCGGATCACCAAAGTCCGCCTAACATGTCTGCCATGGTTGGGCAGGCGTATCTGCACCTAGCAGCAGGAAAGACGACAGCATTTGCTTTTGGGGCCTATTTCACAGCGTTGTCGATGATCACGATCTTCTGCCAAATTTTGCGGCTTAACCCAGTGGTTAAAATTTCGATGTCGTTCACGGCAGACACGACGACCGGGTCGGGAAGGCTTTGAGCATACAAGGCCGCCTGCTTTCCGATTAACGACAAAAGTTCACTGCAGTAGTCGAGATATCGACTGAGCTGAAATGGCGTCAGCAGGCGTTCCGGAGATGATTCTGTGGGCGTTGCATTTGAATTTAAAAGTTGACTGGGATCTTTCGTGAGTTGGTGCATGTCGATTACATGACAGATGGCTCGAAGATCGTGCAACTTTTGCAGGGCTCGGGTGCGTTTCAGGCGAAGTTCGAGCGATACCAAAAAGAAGAGAGCAGCACCTAACACGATGACTGCGCTGAATGCAGAATCAATTGCTCCCAAGCCTTCGGCAAATCCAAATTTGCCTCCACGTTGTTCAAATAAAACTGCTACCCCCAAGGCAACTAACGCCAAAGAAAGCACTGCCACCAACACGATACCGATACGCAGGCCTTTATGCGGTCGTTCGATCCAACGAATCCGTTCTTTCGATTCCGATGCAATTTGCAACAGTTCTTTCCCGACAGCATTCAAACTGCTATCAGGAAAGCGTTCGCGAATTCGATTGGAAAGTTGCTGCAGTGTCGCAACCGTCTTATCGGAATTCAGCTGCCGATAGCTACTCATTTTCGCTCCTTGATCAAAGTCGGGGTATCTCCCTGCCGAACCACTTGGCCTCCTGCCGATCCGGCACCTGGTCCCATTTGAACGAGATAATCGGAATGTCGGATCACAGAAAGATCGTGTTCAATCACCCAAACTGTGTGCCCAATTTCGACTAAATGATTCAGGCATTTCATCAGTAAAGTCACGTCTTGCATGTGCAGTCCAGTGGATGGTTCATCTAAGATGAACAACGTCGGTTCCGCGGTCGATTGTGTCGTATTCGGTCGTTTGGGGGATGGTTGAGCAGACAACCTTGCATTGTCGGAATCCAATGGGATTCCCGCAAGTAAACTGGCAATTTTCAGGCGTTGAGCTTCACCGCCCGATAACGTCGACACAGGCTGCCCCAGTCTTAAATAGGCAAGCCCCGCCTGTCGAAGTGAATTCAGCTTCTGCTGGATTTTTTTCTGTTTATGAAAGAACGTGAAGGCTTCGTCCACCGTCATATTTAAGATGTCATCAATATTGCGATCTCGGTATCTCACGTCTAATACGTCTTGCCGAAACCGCTTGCCAGAACACGCTTCGCAGGTTGTTTGGATGTCAGCTAAAAACTGCATTTCCACGGTGACATACCCCATTCCGTCGCAGTGTTCGCAACGCCCACCGGCTGCTGAATTAAAGCTGAACATACCCGGCTTGTAGTTTCGTTTCTTAGCTTCATGAGTCGCCGCAAGCACATTTCTGATTTCATCAAAGCAGTTCAGCATGGTTGCCGGAATACTTCGCCGGTTGGCTCGGACAGGACTTTGATCAAGCAGCCGGACATTCGCAATTTGCGGCATTCCAGAAACACTTTGGATGGTGCCGCGAGCGGTGATTTCGCTGCGCATTCCCAACTGTCGACAAAGCATCGGATAGATGGAATCGACAATCAGACTGCTCTTTCCAGAACCGCTCACTCCCGTGAACGCACAGATCACTCCCAGCGGAACCTGCAAACTGATGTCGTTAATATTGTGGCAACGAATTCCTTGAAAACTCAGCCAATGTTCTGGAGTTCTCGGCTCCGTGTTTCGCTCCACTTCTTTGGTTTGCGTCGCCAGCTGCTGCCCGGTGGCTGTTCCAGATTCTTTCAGTTCGGCGGGTGTGCCCTGAAACACAACTTCGCCACCCAGTTTTCCTGCTGCCGGTCCAATTTCAATCACTTCGTCTGCGTTGACGATAAAAGCTGGGTCATGTTCGACAACCACAATGGTATTGCCATTTTGCTGCAGCTTACGAATTGTGTGAAACACCTTTGCTGCGTCGTCGGGATGGAGTCCGCATGTTGGTTCATCAAGAACGTACAGTGTGTTTACAAGACCAGATCCGAGTGCGGAAGTCAGAATGACTCGCTGAGCTTCTCCGCCGGACAAGGTTTTCAGACTTCGATGCAAGGACAGATAACCAAGTCCACTCTCGACAAGAAAACCAATGCGTGCTTCAAGTTGCCGACAAACGACTTGTAAAGCAGCCGTTTCTTCAGACGTGAATCCGTCGACAACTTTGTGGAACCAAGTTTTGAGATCTGAAATTTGCTGCTTTGAGACTTCAGTAATCGTTTGACCTTGAAGCTGTAAGGTTGCTGAACTCTGCCTTAATCGATTGCCGTCGCATTCTGGACACGGCAGCCACGATCTCCAGCGGTTCAAGACAACGCTGACTCCTTTTTTGTAGCGGTTGCGAACCAGCCAACGATGAAACCCGACCAGCCCGCCAAAGTGATACTCAGGAACTCCATCATGGATCAGCCTTCGATGATCTTGATTGAGCTCACGAAACGGAACATCGGTGGGAATCCCACAATCGTCAGCCAGCGACAGCAGTTCATCGAGTTCGTGACGGTAGGCAGGAGTTGTCCATGGTTGGATGGCCCCTTCGGCAAGACTCAACCGGTCATTCGGCACCACCTTGTCGAAGTTCATTCCAGAAACTTCGCCCGTTCCTTCACATTCGGGGCAGGCCCCAGCTGCTGACATGAAGTTTAACGATTCGGAAGTGGGCTGCCCAAAGGCAGTGTCGCATGTCCGACATTGCAGTCCGTGGTGAATACGACGAACAAGCCAAGTTCGCTGATCAACGGTTTGTACGGTGTGACTTTTGTTTGTTTGCTTGCTGTTAATAAGTTCATCAGATGCTTCAACCAAAACTTGAAGTTGCCCGCCTGTCCAAGCAGCGGTGGCTTCGATGCTTTCCGCAATTCGTTGCCTTGTATCAACTGTCAGCTTGATGCGATCAGCGACCACCAAGATGTCAGTTCGATCGACGTCGGGAATATCAAATAACCGATCAATGGGTTCGCTCGTTCCGTTGACGATGCAGCGGCTATACCCTTGTGCCGAAAGTTCGGTGAGGTCAGCGTCTGATAGCGGGGAATCATCGTGTGCAGCAGGAAAGACCAACATCGCTCGGCAATCCCGATATTCGCCAATCAACGAATCGGTTGCAGAATCTGAATGGA
>CAYTUE010000060.1:12610-25036 GCA_964441085.1 uncultured Planctomycetaceae bacterium | reverse complement strand
TGCGAAGAAGCCTTCTTTCGAGGCTTTCTGTTTAGCGGACTTCGAAAACATATAAGCGCGGGACGTACGGTTGTGATCACGGCCATTGCTTTCGGCCTATTTCATGTGATCTTGGCCGGAGGAGCAGCTCCAGAAAGACTGCTGCCCAGTACTTTAATGGGCTTGCTGCTAGGATGGGTGTCCGTCAGAACGGGAAGTTTGGTACCCGGCATTTTGCTTCATGCGGCTCATAATTCGCTGCTCATGGCAATCGCTCATTTTCGAGACGAACTGTCTGGATTCGCGGTGGGCCTACAAAGCCAACAGCATCTCCCCAACACGTGGCTGGCAATTGCAGGCACTACGTTTGTTGTGGGAATGGTCTTGCTGATGACATCCACGAGTCATCCAGATCAGCAAAAACCAATTGCCGATCAAGATGAATCAGCACGGCAAGCTTGATTGATGTTTTCACGATCGCAGGCATCCTTAAGCCAACAGTCTTCTGTTGCATCTTGTAGGAATAATCTGGGAAACTTGACAAAGCTGGTAGGAGATCCCCATCCTGCATCGTCACTGTGCTTACTTCTACACTTTTATATCGATCATTGATATCAATCATTGTCTGATTTGAAATCAGACTTCCTCAGCACGATTCCATTTTCGTTATGGCTCAATTCTTTAAGAACTATGGACTGATCACACTTTTTGTGGGGACCGCTGTTGTGGTCTTTGCTTTTTGTGTTGTTCTCCCCGTGGTGAACTTTGACTGGCCAACAGCAGAAACATCGTCGGTCGCCAAGGCAATCCGTTGGTCGCAACTGCAACACACAGTTTGGCAATCCTTATTAAAAGCCCTCTTTGCTTTTTGGATCTTCCTTTTGGGAGCCGGTGTCGGCAGTTTTTTGAATGTCGTTGTTTATCGAGTTCCTCGAAAGCAGTCGGTCGTGTCACATGCCAGTTACTGTCCCAGTTGTGGAGAAGGGATCCGTTTCACAGACAATGTTCCAGTGATTGGTTGGCTTCGCTTAAAGGGAGCCTGCCGCAACTGTCAGTTGCCGATTTCGTCTCGTTATCCGATTGTTGAATTCACCATGGGATTGGTGTTTCTGTTTCTGTATTTTATTGAACTGACTTCTGCGGGAGCCAATATTCCCGTTCGTCCGATTGGTGTACAAATAGGTTCTGTGGCGACGCTATTTCGGCCCGACTGGCTACTCATTGGACTGACACTTTATCACGCCTATCTGCTGTGCGCCATTTTTTCGTGGGCCATGATTCTTCGAGACGGATATTCCGTGCCCGCTCGATCTGTCGTCACAACATTCGCCATCGGGGCCGTCCCTGCAATCTGTTTTCCCGTGTTGCTGCCGTTTCATGTGATCACACCCAATGCTGCTTCTGTCATCATTCCAACCGCTCTGCCAACCATGCTGAGTGCCAATGTGGCGGCGGCTGTCACAGTTTTTGTGGGAGGTTGCGTCGGGGCCATCCTTGCATCAGTGGCTTTGTTATTCGCCAAGAAAGTCAAGTTTGCGGAAACTGCTTTTGATATTCCATCATGGATGCTGATTGGAATTTTTCTCGGCTGGCAGGCGGCCATTGGGATATTCGTCATTGCTGTGGGCTGGTTATGCGTCAAAGCAATGTGTTTAAGCTTCGTGAAAGTTGATCAAGAACCATCTGCTCAGGAAGCCGTGATTAGAGAACTTGATCCCTTAATCGGCATTGATCCGCCAGCGCCTCCCAAACTCAGTCAACGACAACTGATGTTACTGGGAGTGCAGCTGGGATTATTTATCAGCTTAATTGTGCATCATGGCCTGTGGCGAATTTTGTGGGAAGTGTTTTACCCAACCGCGTAAGGTACGACACCCTTTTCGTGGTATTGCACAACAAGAAGGCTGCGCCAGAAAGACACTCTGACGCAGACACTCTGGCAAAGACGCACCAGCTGCAAACTTTCCGCGCGTCTATGTGCATGCAGGCCAATGTTCTTTGCCTAACGCTCAACGGTCGGTCCAGAAATTTGGCGACATCGTTAAGTTTCGCTACATTGTTTTCTTAACAGCCGCCACAACATCAGACGTTTTACTGCGTCCACCATGGCTTTTGCTGATCTTTGCAAATGTGACTTTGCCATCTTTGCCAACGACAAATGTTGATGGATAAGCAGTTTCTCGAATCGCATCCCAACGAAGGTGATAGGCATTCGTGAACTTGTAGTCGGGATCAGTCACAAGAACAAAAGGCTTGGGCAGTTCCATCCCTTTCATGAATTGTTTTGCTCTGGCGTCCAGCCGATTTGCTGGTCCGGGATAAACAAATACAACGTTGGCAGATGCCGCACTGAATTCGTCGGCTGCCTTCAGGAGACTTCCCACTTGACGACTACACAAGGGACACTGGTAACCAGGGAATCCCCGCAGTACCACGATCACCACAGGCCCCTTTTTTCGTAGATCCGTTAAAGTCACCTGTTTTCCTTCAGTTGTCTTCAGCTGAAAATCTGGAGCTGACTGTGAAACCTTGGGGGGTGATTCCTGATCGGAGTTCGGGTTTACGGAACCAAAAGACGAAACCAATAGAACGGTGGTCAGAGCAAGAGGGGGGAGCATGGTTTATTTCTATCAAAAAGAAGAGGGTAGCAAATAGGCGACAAGTAGAGATCATCGCATAACAGGAAGAGATCGTCGGCAAATTTTAGCGATCTCACTGTGATTCATGCCACAAAGAGCACGAAACACATCTGAATTTCACTCGTACATTTCAGCTGCCTTATACAGGGTGCCATAGCGGTCGCAGAAACCGTCAGAACGCCTCAAATCTGATCATCCTATGTCCAACCGCATTTTACCTCGACGAATGAATGCCATGAGTATCCACCAAGTGGCCGCTGCCGAAGAATTTGCCTCACATCTTATTGACCAAAGTGATTCTGGTTCTCAGTCTGAAACCAGCTTGTCGGCTGATGAGCAAGAACAGGCTGACGCTTTCTTAGACGCAACATCCATCGATACTCAAGTGTCGATTCAACAGTCTTTAGAATCGGTTGGCAACGGAATTCAAGCATTGCTTTCTGAATCACTGACGCTGGCAACCAGCGAAGTGACAACAAACTTACAGAAAACCATTCATCAGTATGTGCAAGATTCGATTAAGAAAGGACTTCCCGCTTTAGGTCAGCAGCTTCAAAAAGAGGCTCGAAAGGTGGCCGCCGTTCAAGCCGAACAGGTTACAAAAAAGGCAACGGCGGCTTACACTTCGGAACTGAAAGAGTTGCAACAACAAAGCGACGACCATCAACAAGCAGATCAATCCATGTCGGTTCGCTTGGATGAAGCCGTATCAGAAAACGTAGCCCTCAAACAAGCTTACGAAGAACAACGCAAAGTCATTGTCGCGTTAGTCAGAAAAGTAGATGCGTTGGAAAATCACGCGAATACAAATCGCCAGCATCAGCAAAACACAGACCAACGACTTGCTCGAATCGAACACCCTTCTGATCTTGATACAGAATGGCAAGACTTGCTGAGCAGCAAAGATGAAGACAGCGATCTGGAAACCGATTCCGTTGCATAGCAATGGAAACGTCATTTCTCGTCTCTTGTTTGGATTCAATCAGCATCGCTTGATCGCATTACCGTTTTGCTGCGATGGATCCTCCTACGAATTCAAGGATGCCATCCATCGTTCATCGACGATGGGCATGCTGATCTGCTATGCCTCAACCCTTTCGATTTAAGCAGTTTTCCGTACACGATGATTGCTGCGGTCAAAAGGTGGGGACCGATTCGATTCTGTTGGGGAGTTGGGCATTTGCAAATCGCGTCACCAATGTTCTGGACATTGGTACTGGTTGCGGATTACTGACCCTGATGCTGGCTCAACGTTTTTCCAATGCCAGTATCACGGCGATTGAAATCGATCAGTCTGCATATCAACAGGTACGGCAGAATTTTTTTACCAGTCCCTGGGCTCATCGGCTGACCGCGATTCATGCCGACGCCCGGAAATTTACACCTGCAACGTCGTTCGATTTGATCGTTTGCAATCCGCCGTACTTCGAATCATCGCTGAAGCCAGCAGATGATTGTCGAGCAACCGCAAGACACAATCAGCAGTTAACGTTTCAAGAATTGTCAGAAATTTCCGCTGCTTTGCTAAATCAGCAAGGACGTTTCTGTGTGGTGTTGCCGTTTGATCGAGCGGCTGAATTCACGGATATTGCCAAACATTTTGATCTGTACTTGATTCGCCGCTGTGATGTGCGACCGATTCCCGCGGCCAAATTCAAACGAAGTCTTTTAGAGTTCGGCCGCCAAATCCCGACCTCGGTAGAAGTTGACGAATTGGTATTGGAAGAAAGTCGTCACCAATACTCTGACGGATACATCGCCTTGGCCAAAGATTTTCTGTTGAAAATGTGAGTTCGGTTTCACCAAGGCAACTTCAAAACAGGTATAAAAAAAGGCGGCCGCAATTTGCGACCGCCTTCATCAAACTGGCCGGTTCCTATTCAGTATCTTGAACTCGGAACTTCATTTCATCGCTGTTGCCCACGAGTTCCGGAGCATACATGCCTTCGATTTTTGCAGGCAAAGCACTGACTTTTTGAGACGGTGTTTCTGCTCGCAAACGATAGGTCACGCTGTGATTGCCTCGAGCTAAATTCGTTAAGAAGAAGCTCACCCGGTTGTCTCGCAGTTCACGATAGGCTCGCAAACCATTCCAAATATAGCCGCTGCGTTTGTCGACTGTTTCGAAACCACTCGGCTTCAAGTCTTCCAGCAGCAGGTACTCGTAGTCATTCTTGCTGTCGACCAGCAATTCCACTTCAATTAGGTCTCCACTTCTGACAGACGCTAAGTTTTCGAGGAGGACTCGTTTGTACTTTTCGGTTTGCTGTTCCACCACTTGTCCTCGATCACCTTGAACATTCACTTGCTTGTCGTCTCGTTCTAATAGGTAGAACTTACGGCGAACCTTCACTTCCAGTCCGGTGGCTGTGATGAAGTCTTCCTTGGTGAAGTTGGTGAGATAAGCGTTGAAGTACAAAGGTCCCGAACCTGTTTTTCGCAGTTCGATCTTATGAGCACCCGTCTTCACAGCGTCACCTTCCAACAGCACAACATTGTCGAAGGAAAATAAGTTTTCCGCTGTCACTTTCACTCGTTTTTGAAGCTGACCATCAACCAGCACTTCAATGGTCATGTCGGGTTTGTCTTCGCCCGTCGCTTTGATGTAGTCGGCCATTGCTTCAACAACCACAGCTGTGTCTCGAGTGCTTGTCCAATAAGTGCCATGCTTACGATTGTTTAGCAGGTACTTCACCAGCCGAGGAGCCACGTTGCTTTTCGGATTGACTTTAAGCAACAACTGCATGTAGCGAGCCATGCCTTCGTTTTCGCTGCCATACCAAGACCACCAGTATGCCTGCTTGGTTTGTAACCATGCGGTCTGGTTTTCGTCATCTTGAACAAGAAACTGTTCGATGTTTCGAAGCACCATGTCGCGACGTTCAACCGCCTGCTCCTGATGGAATACAAGTCCTGCCAAAGCCTGCGAATAAACGGATAGGTTTAAACGGTCGCGGTATAGGTAGTCTGACATCTTCGGGTCACCACCGTCGTGTTCAGACAACACCCAAGCCACGAAGGCATCTAGGTTGCTGGCCGACATCTTGTAGTCTTTTTTACGACCCTTCAGTTTTTTCGGATGAGCTTTTCGCCAATCACCTTCCTTCAGTTTACGAAGTTCACCTTTTTGATGATTTTTTAGCCATTGAACGCCCTTTTGAATCACGTCTGGTAGCACGGGAACTCCATTTGCCTGAGCAACTGTCAGTCCGTGAACAACCTGAGCCGTCAAGTGAGCTGACGAATGTTCGCCTTGACCACTGAACCATCCCCAGCCGCCATCGGATAGCTGCATGTTGGTTAAGTCAGTCACACCTTTGGTCACGATCTTCTGCATCGCGGCTTGGCGAAACACCGGATTGCTGTCATAGCGTTTCCATTGTTCTGCTCGCTTCGCAGGATCACCCAATTCCTGAGCATTTAAGTTGGTGCGTTTGGCCTGAATTTGTTCCAGACTCAATCCCATATTTTTCAGTGTCTGTTGAGTAATCGCTGCTGGCAGAAATCGATTCAAAGTTTGTTCTGTGCAGCCGTATGGATATTCTAGTAGGTACGGTAATGCATCCACCATGGCTCCGGCCAAGGTGGGACTGTATCGAATTTCTAGTCGAGACTGTTCTTCAATTCGTTCTGCCGGAACGTTGACATCAATCGACGCCGATGGTTGGTCAGACTTGACGACTCCTGTAAAGCTTTCGGTTTTCAGTAAGCCATGAACTTGGCAAGGGACCATGAGTTCTGAAGCATCCGATTCTTCATCAGTGAGTGCTTTCATTCGAACCTTGGCTTCTCCGGAAGCCACCACGCTGACGTTCCAGTCGACTCGTACTTCACCTCCCGCAGGAATTGTGACTTGCTGAGATTCGTCGGAAAGCAATTGCAGCTGGCCGCCTTCAGTTTCCAACATCACAGTGGTTGTTTTGGCTGTATCCAAATAGTTATGGACAACACCTGACAACGTAATGAGGTCGGATTCGGTGAAGAATCGAGGAGTCTGCGGGCGAATGATCAGGTCTTTGCTGCTGATCACTTCACTGTCGCCTGATCCGACGGTCGTGCCGTCTCCCAAGGTCCACGCTTTAATCTTCCAAGTCGTTAGATTATCTGGAATGGTGAATTTGACTTCGACGATTCCATCTTCATCTGATGTGACGCTGGCAACCCAGTGAGCCGTGTCGGCAAAATTTGATCGCACGGTCGGTTCGACGGTTGCTACTTGACCTAGAGCAGCCGTTGCCACTGCGTTCGTTTCATTACTGCTGAAAGCCCCAGCAGCATCTGCCTCTTCAGCTGAATCAGCAAAAGCCATCGGTGCCGCTTTCGCCATTATTTCAGCACCAAAATCGCCACCGAAGCTACCGCCAGGTAAGCTGCCTCGTCCCCTTCTTCTTGCGTTAAAGCCTCCCAGTGGATGCATGTGCGGCGAAGAGAGGATTGGGCTGTTTCCAGATCCCGCCAAAATTTGCATACGAATTTCATTGGGCAAGAAGAATGGAGCACCTCTTCGCACCAAAGTTGTTGAATTTTGAGGAGAGTGATGACGGCGAACATTCCAGAAGAACTGTTTGATTTCTGGGATGCGGCTGGCGGCAATATATTCCAGACTGGCGTCGTACACGCTTAATACCGTATTGCCGACAAATGGTTTGCCATCCAGATCGGTTAGCTTGAGCTTCACCGTGGCTTCTGCTCCGGGGCGATAGCGATCAGATGAAGGAAGCACTTCCACATGGGCGATTTTTTTCACTGGTGGAACCACGATTTCTTTGAGTTCGCTGTGCAACTTGCCGTTAGCAATTGTCATGGCTTCGACAAAAATGTTGGGCGTGTCGTGGCGATCGATCTTCAGTTCATAGACCGTGCTTTTTCCTTCCAGATGAATCACTTCGGGCTTTGGACACAACCCGTTCTGAGGCCTCACAAACAGCAGCACTGTGCTGTTCACCTGGTCTGTGTTGATTTGTAGCCGCACAGTGTCGCTGGGTGAGTACTCCTTCTTTTCTGTAATCAATTCCAAGGCATTAAAGCGGTAGTTGTTTCCGTCCTCGTCTGGGCCATTGACAAACAGTAAGTATCCCCCTTCAGCTGTGTGCATCTGTTTTTCATCAGCATCTGCCATTCCACTTTCGGCTGTCACTTTGATTGAAACTCGAAACTGGCCCGCTTTGGGAATCACAATCTTGTGAGCTAACCGGCCGTCTTTTCCTGTGACCATCTTCCATGAATCAATCATCTGTTCATTTGGTTCACCGTCTTTGTAGGTGACAGAATTTAAAGTCACGACTGCGTCACCAGCCACAGGTTTTCCAGCCGCTGTGCGAGCCTGAGCATTCACAGTAACCGTATCACCCGTGCGATAGTGACCACGATTGGTCCATGTGAAAACTCGGAATGGTTCTCGAGCGACCAATACACTCCCGCTGCCCACAATTTGTCGGCGAGACTTGTCGACGACTTCTGCTGTGATGCTGTAGTTATGATCACTGTCACTGTGTTGCTTTAAAGCATTTGCCGTGTCGATGTCGATCAGGTATGTCCCATCTGGGCCGAGTTCAGCATCACCTTCGGCCACAATTTCTGGAGGATCAGGGCTCCAGTTTCGCCAAATGGGCATCGGAGCCATGCAGCCCCAGTGATGAAAACCGGGGTACCACGAATAATCAGGAGCAAACCACCAGTAGCCTGGCGAATACAACCAGTCCCAGCGAGCTTCAGGATACCAGCGACTATCCTTTTTCGTGCGAGTCACCTTGTAGTGTAATTTGGCTTCGTTGACAGGAGCACCAAAGTAGTACTTGGCTGTTACCTTGGCCTGAATTTTTTCTCCCAGTTTCACAGGCTTTGTTGGAGCATCCACGATGACTTCGTATTCTGGCTTACGGTATTCTTCAACAACGAAGCTGCCTCCTCCGAGACTGCTCACATACTTTTCTGTGACCCTCTTACGGACTCCGTTGACCGTGCGAGAAACAGTTCGAGTTCTTCGATTGCCAATGGTCAGCCGATAGCCACCCAAGGCTGCATCATCTGGCAGTTGATAACTGCCATCGACTCCCGCCCAGCGATCGGTGGTGACGTCTTTTTCCTGAACAATGTCTCCCTTGGGATTTCGAATCTGCACGACGAATTTTTGATTTGCATAGATTGCATTGTCTTGGCTAAATCGAGGCTGTCGAACCCACATGCGAAATTGCACTTTGTGATCGGGCCGATAAACAGGACGGTCCGTCACGCTGTAGACTTTGGTGGGAGCATACGCAAATTGATTGAGCTTTTGAGGATTCCAGATGTTGTCGAAGCCATCGTAAGCCGTTCGCCCGTCAGCGGTTCGCACAATTGTCATCCAACTCATCCGCCGATCCACCTCAGACTGATCTGGAATGGCGATGCCGTTGTCATCTGTGCGGTCGGCAAATCGCTTTGTCAGTACTTGGTAGTTTCGAGTCTTACCGATTTGTTGCTGCCGCCAGCCAAAAAATTCGAGGTTGGCATCAGCAATCGCAGAACCATCAACCGCATCGGCTACGAAATACATCGTGCCCTGTTCGATTCGCTTTCGACTAATTGCGATATCTGCAATCCACATCACCATGCGAGCATCATTGCCATCCGCCATTTTTCCTGTCACATACCATGCTCCCGCTTTGTCTAGCGGAGTCGTTACGGTGGTGACTGCATCAAAGTGATCCGTTGGTGGGTCAAGCTTTAGATCCCATTCCAAGCTTTCATCGGTCAGGTACTTCTTGAAGTTACTTTGCAATAACTGGAAACCAACGTTTTCAATTTGAGTTTTATTGTAGTTGAGCTGCTTGGGATTGCCCTGCAGATATGCCTTCACGTCAGTTAGCAAAGCTTCCACGTTGACCTTTTGAGCCTGGAACTCAACCTGTTGACCATTGCGATAACGAATTTCAAATGTGGCTGCCGTTCCCGCTGGTTGTACATTCACACTTTGAAACTGAATCCAGTGATTTACAATTTGGTCGATACGAGCTTGAACATTTTTCTTTTGACGTTTTTCCTTAGCCAGTGCTTTTCTTTGCTTTAGCAGTTCCACAGCCTTTGGATACTGATGGCGACCCATTCGAATCGAAACGAAAGCCTCCAAAGCCTGCACCAATTGATCGTCTTCGCGTTCTATCACGGACTTCAAGATCGTGATGTGATTGAATTCTGCAGGCAACGTCAGCTTCTTGGTGCCATTGGCCAAGCGGGCAATGGTTTGGTCGTCTGTGAGTAAATGAGGTTCCCACAGCTGAGTTGCATTGTCTTGGTCGTCGTCCGCTCGTCGAGGAACAGGGCTGTTGCCAACCGTTCGATGACTGACCCCGAATTGCGATATCAAAAACGAGGCCCAATGCAGATCTAATTTGCTGAGTCGTTTGGAATCGATTTTGGCTGCTTGCTGCAAAGCGAATCTCCACCGTTCGCCATCGCTGATCGCCGCTTCCCATGATTCTGGAATCTGATGCAAAACAGGTTTGCCAGCGGCATCAACAGGCGCTCCTTTATTTGTGAAATATCCGGGTCTCCGAAAACCATGGCCATACCAAGTGATCCCTTGACCATCCGCAGGATCTGGTAGCTCCACAAGATTTGTGAGCTGTTGTAGCTTCCATGGTTCAGCGAATGCTTCTTTGCCAATCTGACCAGCCAGCAGTTCCCAAGTGTCTGCTTTTTGCTTGACTGATGAGTTCTCGTCTGCTTCAAACGCAGCCAGAGCTTGTAATGTTAATTGGATGGCTCGAATACGATCTCGCTCATCAACATTGGCTCCCTTGCCACCGCCTCGATGGTGGCCTCGTTCAAATTCGCCACCAATCAAAAAACCGTATGCTGGGACTTGGCTTCCTCCAAGCAGCTTGGCTGCTGAGTACAGCAAAACAGGATTCTTTGCGTGTTGCTGAATCGCTTGTTCGAAGAAGTCATCGAATTCCTTGATACGGCCCAGCTGATTTAAGCAGTTGACTGCAGATGTCAGGTCATCCGACAACTGTTTGTCATCGTTAGATTCATCAAGCACGAGTTCATGAAAGACTTCATAGGCTTCTGCCCAGTTGCCGTTCGACTGCATTTTCTTCGCTTTTTTTCGATCGACCTGACGTTCCTGCATCGTGGTGGTCGCCTTTAAAAATGAAGTGGGTAGCAACTGAAACGTGGTTCCAGCCATCACAAAAGCGACGACAGTGGTCAACAGATATTTCATTTTCATTTCCTGATGCTGTTTTAAGTTCTGGTCGATTCAAAAATCGCTCAAAGCGTCAAACATGTCTTTGAGGGCCGACAAAAAACGACAACCTTCACGGGACAATTGAGTGACAAAGTCATCACGTCTGATCCTTCAGTCACCAAGGTGCTGGAATCGTTCAAACAATTCTAGCAAATCCGGGATTCTGTCTGAATCGACTACGGCTCGCCCCCACCACGGCCATTCGGTTGCTGGGTAAACCAAGATCATCGCTGGGGAAATTCCCGCAGTTCACGAAACACTCGCATGAAAAAGGCCGAACAGGATTTCCTGTCCGGCCTGATGTTGGTTTGACTGCATCGTGGTGTCTGTTCAATTCCGCTTTTCTGCGTTGGGCTTGTGAGCCCGATCCTTGCGATCGGCCTCAAAGAGGCCGACTACAAAGCACGGGCGTCAAAACACCGACCTCGAAACACCAACGAAAACCGAAAACTAACGGCTGCTGACTTCTTCGGCTGTTGGAAAATTGTCTGGAATCGCAATCGTGACTTCGCCTGTTGCCGCCCATTCGGTGCCTCGTTGCAAGCAAGAAATAAATCCAACACATTGAACGGAGTATTCTGCATGTCCCATTGGAATGTGAAATACTCTTCCTTTGCCATAGGTGATCGTCATTAGGATTGGTTCATGGCGCTTGGTTTTTTGGCTTCGTGCGGTCGCCAAAATTTGCATGTTCTTAGCTGGGCCTCGCAAGCTGTCGTAGAGCTCATCTTTGGCGTGCAACCATTCCGCTGGCATGCCTTTGGTGATGGGATGTTCTCGGTCTCGCATCACAACAGGAAATTCCCATTGAGGTCCATGGCTGCCGCCGTTGCCTTTGGAATTGTCTCGAACAACTTCGCCCTTGTCGTTGATGTAGACGTATGGACCATCTTTTTGGTTGCGTCCGCCCCAACCTCCAAGCCCAATCATTTCGTTGTATGCCGGCCATTTGGGCCACGCATTATCGGCAGCATGGACAACCACAAGACCACCTCCGTTGGTCATGTATTTTTCGAAAGCCTGTTCGGTTTCCTTTGGCAAAGCGGCTGCTCCATGCCCGAAGTTATTGATGACCACGTCGTACTGACTGAAGTCGGGCTTGAAATCTGGAGACATTCCTTTTGGCACAGATGTCATCACATCCACTGTGAACAGCTTTGTTTCTTCAAGATAGGTCTTCATGAGCTTTGTCGTTTTCGGCCAAACCTTATGATTGTTTTGGCCATCAATAATCAAAGCCTTCATGGGTTCCTTGGCAGACAAAGGCGAAAAGCCAGCAAGGCCACAAATTACGATGGTGCAAAGAAATCGAAACACGAAGCATTCTCCAGAAGTGATTGAGGAAGGGTGAACAAAAGCAGGTTGGATGAACTGAATAGTTAAGAATAGACAGTCGATGGCACGAAATACAGGACGGGAATCCACTTTTTAAACACTCAGTTGAACACCCAATTTGAACATTTGGCAAGTCCGGTCGGCAATGACCGGCTTCCCCTCTCCTGATCGTGGAGTGAGCCGCAGCCATCGTCGCTGTGTAATGCTATCATCGCAGTGTGATGGCAACCTCAGGCCCCCTTG
>CAYTUE010000060.1:10529-12510 GCA_964441085.1 uncultured Planctomycetaceae bacterium | reverse complement strand
ATCGTCGCTGTGTAATGCTATCATCGCAGTGTGATGGCAACCTCAGGCCCCCTTGCCCTATTTGGTATTCATGCGTTCTGCCAGCCAATCGCCCATCACCTCCTGAACCGGATCAATTGTCTGCAAGCAGCGATAATCGATTCCAGAATTTGACGCGATCTGTTCTAAACCTTTTGAAAATTCAGAGTATTGCCTGAGGTATTCGCTGCGCAGACGAACGGGGTCGACCAAGAGTCGATGATCCGCTTTTTCCAGATCGTGAAATTGAGTCGGTCGTTCAAACGGAAAGTCAACTTCTTCAGGAGCCGCGATGCGAAACACAATGACTTCGTGTTTCGCGTGACGATACTTCTGCACCATCGATTCCAGTTTCGGCAAAGAATCAAGACAGTCACTGATCAAGATCACCAAACTGCGACGCCGAATTTTGGGTAAGGCGGAATCCATGACCTTCGATAAACTCGTGTCTTTGCCAGGAATGGCTTCTTCCAACGTCTGTACGATGTCTCGAAACGCATTGCGGCTGTTGCTGGGTTTGAGTTGCTTTCGAAGCTTCGAATCAAACGTCATCAGGCCCACAGAATCGCGCTGATTCAACAATAACCAAGCAAGGGTTGCCGCCAATATCCGAGCATATTCGAACTTGCTGCACGTGCTGCCGGAATACTGCATGCTGCCGCTGCAGTCCATCATCACGTGAGCCCGCAAACTGGTTTCGTCTTCGAATTCTTTGATGTAGTACTTGCCCGTCTTACCGAAGGCTCGCCAGTCGATATGACGAATTTCGTCTCCGGGGTAGTAGTCTCGGTGTTCAACAAATTCGACGCTGGATCCTTTGAATGGACTTCGATGTCGGCCCATCAACAATCCTTCCACCAACCCACGAGCCACTAATTCAAGTCGGCCGTAGCGAGCCAACTCTGTTGGGTCGGTTGGAAGTTCAGAATCGTTGTTTGCCACGCTCGTTACTCGAAGAATTGTGGACACTTATCTGGAACCGGTATCTGTGAAATCGATATCAGTGAAACCGATGGTGCAAGGATTGATGTGACACAGGCTCAAGGACAGCAGGTTCAATTTATTCAGATGGTGTTTCGCCCTGCCCTTGTGATTCTTCAGCAGCCGGTTTGTGAAATTCTTTCCACCGGCACCAAGCATAATTCCATTCCATCCACATTCGCATCACCGACCACAACAGTCTCATTTGTTCCAGTTGTTCTGAGGGAAGTTTGGTTTGCTGAGCAGCAGAATCTCTCGCCGCCATATCCAGTCCGCAGCGGCGAGCTAACGAGCGGCAAACTCCATCTGCCGACATATCGACTTCGCCGAGATCCTCATCAGATTTCAAACCACTTGTGCGCTCATCACCAATCAATCCTGCGCCATCGGCTGTCACGAACAATTCAAACAGTCGAGAACGATATGGGTCGACTTCCAGCGGAGATGTCGCTGCAGTCGCTTCCTTGATCAGTTCTTCAATTCCGCTTAACAGATTATTGGCAACGGTTTTCTGGACATCGGCAGAAACTGCCGGTGATTCTTCTGACATCAGACACTCAATGAATAAGGGCAAAGAAACAACGAGCTGAATGTGGCAGTATACGGTGGGATTGTCTCAGCAAAAGCAGCCCGTGTCTGTGGATGAAAATTCCCGTAGCCGAAAGTTGCCGGAACTGTCAGAATTGCACCATCAACAATTCGCCACCACATGTTGGTGGCTGACAGATAAATACTGCCGAATGATTCGCCAGGAGCCGTCGGATGGAACCGTTTGCCTACGAAAAACCGAAAACCAAAGCTTTGGGACGGCTTGTCGTCGCTGGTCTTGCAGCAGCTAGCTTGTCGATTTGGTACTTCGATCTCATTCCGACCTTGGACCAAGTTCCCACAGGAACCGTTGATTCGGCGGAAAACAGTCCCTCACCAGATGACTTTCTCGCTCTTCTGGCTGCTGAAAAACAAGCCGAATACAACCCAGCCA
>CAYTUE010000060.1:8917-10429 GCA_964441085.1 uncultured Planctomycetaceae bacterium | reverse complement strand
CACAGTGGCCAACGGCCTGCCCATGGATGAGATCCTGAATGCGGGACAACCATCCGATCCCTCAGATTCCGTCTTCGACAGTTTTCTGTCCGACACCGATCCGATTGAAGATTCGTTTCCTGAATTCGGTGGACTCAGCGAACCCACGCTGGAACCACCCCCTGTGAAATCTTTATCAGCTGTGCCCAGCGATGATTCGACGATTTTAACAGCTGACCTCAGCAGTTCTTTCAACAGCAATCAGGGAATGATTCAAGCAGACTTTACTGAGAGCGCTGAATCAGGCATCCAACAGGCCGCGTTTCACGGCTTAGCGAATACACCGAGCGCCGCTCGCCGAAAACACTTGGAACCTGAAAATGCCTTCAATCGTTTGATGACGAAAAATGCTCCAGCCGTTCTTTCTTCCGACACAGCACAAAAGCTGCATTCGATCGATCAACTGATTCAGGAAAAAGCCACTTTGAAGGCTCACGCGATGCTGTCTGAGCTGTACTGGAATTCGCCCGAAATTCGCCCGATGATTCAAGCGAGAATTGATGAAACGGCAGCCGAAATTTACATCAATCCCAAACGGCACTTTGCAGAACCCTACATCGTTGACTTTGGCGAAACCTTGGATCAAATCGCGGAAAAACACAACGTGCCATGGACCTATCTGGGACGTTTAAACAGTGTGACCCCCGAGACATTACAAGCGGGACGGACACTGAAGGTTTTGAAAGGCCCTTTTGGAGCTGTCGTCGACGTCAGCAAATTTGAACTCACCATTCATGCTCATGGCTGGTACGTTCGTCGGTATCGCATCGGAACCGGGCACGCTGGATCAACACCGATCGGCAACTTCACTGTTAAGAATAAGATTAAAAATCCTCAGTGGTACAACCCAGATGGAGGAATCGTAGATGCCGACGATCCATCAAACCCCTTGGGTGAGTACTGGTTGGGCTTGGGAGACCACATCGGAATTCATGGAACAATTGATCCAGCATCGATTGGCCAAGCTCAATCACGAGGCTGCATCCATATGACGGATGCCGATATCTCCGAAGTCTTCAATCTGCTATCCACCGGCAGCCCTGTGAAAATCCGCCGGTAAGGGCGTTCGACATCGTGAGGCTCGGTTCCATGGGCTCAGTTCCATGGGCTCACGCCCATGGCGACATCATGTCGCCACTTCGTGGCTGATTGCAGATTGGCCGAATGAGTTGACAAGTTCGGACGTCAGCGTGGCCATCTTCTCGGCGACGTGAACGACGTCACCAACGTCTTCTATTCCAATATGGCATTCTGTTCCAACATGGAATTCTGATTCAACATGGAATTCTGATTCACCATGGTACTCTGGTTCAGTCCCGAAGGGACAGCATGATGTCGCCGCGGGCGCGAGCCCGTGGTTGTGTGAACCAACACGATCACCAAGCCCCAGAGGGGCGACATGAAATCGCTGAAACAGATCGATGCGTGGCAGCGGTCTTTGTTGTGTCGCGGTCTCTGCTGTGCAGCAGTCTG
>CAYTUE010000060.1:1941-8817 GCA_964441085.1 uncultured Planctomycetaceae bacterium | reverse complement strand
CAGTCTGATGGCAGCAGTCAACACGCTCGTCGAACGCATCTCTGACAAACACGACGCCGAATTTGTCTGCATCAACTTGCTTGTTTTGCAAGACACGGCAACGGTCGTCCAACGGCTGTTACCTATTGAACAACCCAAGTATCGCCGCTGTTCAGTAACGCATCCAAGTCTCCGTCTCCCAGCTGCTCTTTGGCATCTGCCACTTGATGACGAACGGCTTCATCGTACACAGGACGCTGAACGCTACGCAGCACGCCCATGGGTTCGGGGAACTGCGGATGTCTCATTCGAGCCAACAAAAATGCGAGACTTGGGTCTTCCGCGTGTTCATCATGAAACAGCAGATCGTCTTCGCTGATGCCACTGTTCAAATCGACAACTTCGGGACTCCCATAAGCATTCAACCGAATTCCTTTGTCTCGATCCTTGCCAAAAATTAACGGCTTGCCGTGTTCCAGATAAACAATGTTGTCTTCCTTCTCGCCTTTCTTCGACGCATAGTTAAAGGCTCCAGAATTGAACACGTTGCAATCTTGGTAAACTTCAACAAACGATGTTCCCTTGTGAGCAGCCGCTCGTCTTAACGTATCTGCCAGATGCTTGATATCCACATCCACAGAACGAGCAATAAACGTGCCTTCGCAGCCAGTGACCACAGACAGCGGATTCAATGGATTATCCACTGATCCATAGGGCGTACTTTTGGTGGTTGATCCCAGCGGACTGGTGGGCGAATATTGCCCTTTGGTCAGACCGTAAATCTGGTTGTTGAACAAAATAATATTCATGTCCAAGTTTCGCCGGATGCAATGCATCAGATGATTGCCACCAATGGACAATGCATCCCCATCGCCGGTGATCACCCAGACACTTAGTTCGGGATTGGCCAACTTGACTCCTGTTGCAATCGCAGGAGCCCGACCGTGAATCGTGTGGAATCCATAGGTGTTCATGTAGTACGGAAAGCGACTGCTGCAGCCGATTCCCGACACAAAACAGAACTGTTCTTTCGGAAGGCCGAGTTCCGGCAAGACCTTCTTCATCTGAGCCAAAATGGAATAGTCGCCGCAACGTGGGCACCAGCGAATTTCTTGATCGCTGGCAAAGTCTTTCGCGGTTAATGTGGGCAGCAATGAAGACATATCGATTGGACTCCGAAGAGTTTGATTGAGATAAAAATTCTAGAATCTTTGATGCGATTGTTTGTCGAATGATCTGAAGTTGACCTTTGCGAATGCAAAATCAGCTTTGCAAAGGTCAAGTCTTATCGGATGCGGCAACAGCTTGCGTCGGCTTTTTGGTTTCAACCCACTTAAGCTTCTTTCAACACATCATTGATCTTGTTGTACAGCTCACCCACCTTGAAGGGCTTGCCTTGAATCTTGTTATAGGAAATGGCATCGATCATAAATTCACTGCGAATGACCAAAGACAACTGACCTAGATTGAGTTCCGGGATCAGCACCTTTTTGAATCCGTTTAGCAACGTTCCCAGATTTTTAGGGAATGGATTCAGCCATCTTAAATGAACGTGTGACACGGACTTGCCGTCTTCTTGAGCCTGACGGACGGCTGTTCGCACAGAACCATGAGTCCCGCCCCAGCTTAACACCAGCAGATCGCCACTTTCTGCCCCATCGATTTCCTGATCAGGAAGTGCGTTGGCGATGTTGGCAATCTTGCGAGCTCGAGTATCCGACATGTGCTGATGATTCGCCGGGCTATATTCGACGTTGCCCGTACCATCTCGTTTTTCCAGACCACCAATGCGGTGTTCTAGCCCTGTTGTGCCTGGCTTTGCCCATGGCCGAACCAAATTTTCATCTCGAAGATACGGGTAGTAGCCGTCGTCTTCTGTATTTAATTCGGTTTGGTAGTTGGCGATAATCGGCTGAATATCGTCAGGTGATGGCACGGCCCAAGGTTCGGCTCCGTTGGCAATATAACCATCAGACAACAGCACGACGGGAGTCATAAAGTCGACTGCCGTTCGCAACGCATCTTGAATGGCCCAAAAACAGTCTCCCGGTGTTTCTGCCGCAATCACGGGCATGGGAGATTCACCGTTGCGCCCGAACAAGGCCAGCAGCAAATCGGATTGTTCTGTCTTCGTTGGCAACCCAGTACTGGGGCCACCCCGTTGGACATCGATAATGACCATCGGCAATTCCGTGATCATTCCCAATCCCATGGCTTCACCTTTCAGGCAAATGCCAGGGCCGCTGCTCGCAGTGACTGCTAAAGCGCCTCCAAAGGCTGCTCCACAGGTAGCAGACATCGCTGCAATTTCGTCTTCCGCTTGGAATGTTGTGATTCCAAAATGCTTAAACTTCGACAGATTGTGCAAAATGTCGCTGGCGGGCGTAATGGGATAGCCTGAAAACACCAAATCTGCATTTGATTTTTTGGTGGCCGCCGCCATGCCCATGGCTAATGCTTCGTTGCCCGTGATTTTGCGGTATTTCCCCGCTGCTAACTTCGCTGGAGGAACTTCGTAGTGAACCGTAAAAGCTTCAGTGGAAAAACCAAAGTTTGAACCGCCCTTGAGAGCTCGAATGTTCGCTTCGACGTAGTTTTGGTTCTTGGCAAATTTCTGCTTAACCCAGTCTTCAGTGGGTGTGGCGTCTCGGTCGTATAACCAATAAACCAAACCGAGGGCAAAGAAGTTTTTGCAGCGATCGGCTTCTCGTTGAGACAAGCCAAGTCCTTCGACGGAATCTCGAGTCAGCCGAGTCATGGGCACTTTGTGCACTCGAAACGCGGCCAGATTTTCATCCCCGTCTAAAGGGTTATGATCGTAGCCCGCTTTGGTCAGGTTTGATTTGCTAAACGCATCTTCGTTAACAATCAATGTGCCGCCACGCTTCAGGTCAGCAATATTCGACTTCAAAGCGGCCGGATTCATTGCCACCAAAGTGTCAACTTCGTCGCCGGGCGTGTAGATGTCGCGACTTGAAAAGCAGATCTGAAACCCGCTGACACCGGCAATCGTTCCAGCGGGAGCGCGAATTTCAGCAGGAAAGTCGGGCAAGGTGCTGACATCATTGCCAAACACTGCGGAAACATTGGTGAACTGAGTTCCGGCAAGCTGCATTCCGTCTCCGGAATCACCGCAAAACCGAATCACGACGGTATCCACGGATTCCTTATGGCGATCTTCAGAAGAAGCTGGTGTATCAGCAACAGACATGAATGAACACTCCCGACATCAATGCAGATCTGTGTGGCCATTCCAAAACAGAACAGATTCACAACACAGAAATTTTCTAGTGAGTCCCCGAGTGGATCTGGGGTATTGGGGCAATTGTAGAGCACAGTCAGGCTGATGCTAAGCTCAAATGCCAAGCCCTCTTGGCCGCTGGAATTCAGGAAATCAAATGGAAAAATCAAGGAATTCTACAAAACACAGTTCAGTCGGCGGTAAGGATTTCAAACAAGTGAATCACTCTTTCCACCAACGGCAGTGAGCTTTGCGACACAATTTCACTGATTTGGTGCTTGAAACACGTCCTTGGCCGCTGGTTGTTTCACTCACTTTTGCTCGAATCCACTTCTCATGCGAAAGCACAGCATGAAAGTTTTCCAACGGCGCAGCCTGAGCCCAAACAGATCTCCTTTGCCGAGAGAACCACATCATTTGTCTCGCTAACTGCTCACCTAAATTGATGCGGCGCAAGAAGAAGCACCGGACGATTCGAAGGGGGAGAAAATCGTTCGGCGCTTCAACTCAGTAGACAGAGAATTTGCTTTGTTAGCAAATTGGATTGAACTGTTGGACGACCATAAAATGACGCCACAACAACCAACTCATGTGTCTATTAACCTGTGGTAACGAAAGCCGGATCACCACAAACTTCCACAGAAGACTCTGATCATCTCAGATCGTATTTCTGGCGCGGATGTCCGTTGTGCAAGTCACGCACAGACCAAAGTGAGGTCTATCGAATCGTTGGTAGCGGATCAAAAGCGACCGTTGGAGCACCATAAGGGCTGGCGAAAGCAGTTTGAGCGCCATATTGCGGTGCAAATGCCGTTTGAGCACCATACTGCGGTGCAAATGCCGTTTGGGCACCGAAGGGAGCTGCTGCAGATGGGAATGCACCCGGCTGAACACCACAGCCGCCTTGGCAACTTCCGCAGCCGCCGCCACCACTCAAGATACCGGGACCACCGAATGCACCGGGGCCACCACCGCCGTGAAGACAGCAGCCAGACATAGAGGCCATAACAAACAGGCCAGCACAAAACATGAAAAAGCGAGTCATCTGGTAACCTCCAGAACGTTGCCGGGGATTTCCTCAAAGGGAAGGCGACAACAAGGGAGAAGTGAGAGTTTGAAAGGTTGCTTTGAAAGAAAAATCAAGACTGATTCGAATACTGTTTTTCGAACCGTTACTGACAAGAATTTCAAATGCGAGTTTCGTGAGATGGAGAGAGAAAGGATCGCCATTTGTTGGCGACATCAGAAAGGTATGACAATTCGGTGATTTGGGTCAATAGCTTTTGTGATCTGTCAAACACTGCTGATTTCCTACTGAAACACACATTCCGCGTTTCACTCGGTAAGAAATTTCAAAAAACATCTTAAAGTAAGCGGACTCTAAAACCTTTGAGACACCTTTGAGAAGCTCACCATGTCTGCCAAAGCCACCCTCACCATCGCCTGCCTCTTAGGCTTGACCGCCGTCTTGTTCGGGGCCTTCGGTGCACACGGACTATCAGAAGCTCGAGCGGGAAAACTTAGCTTTCTCGAAAAGAAATATGCCGACGTTGAACCCAAAATCATCGTGGGACACAAAGTGCCCGCCGCTTATAAGTACCTGCAAGACTACAAGACGGCCGTCCGTTATCACATGTGGCACGCGCTGCTGTTGTTTGGGCTGGGATGCTTGGCAACAGCGCAGCCTTCTCGGCTATTGAAAGTGACGTCCGCTGTGGTCGCCGCAGGAACGATTGTCTTTTGCGGAGCACTTTACACTCTGGTCATCGCAGGACCAAAATTCGGGGGAATCACGTGGGGCCTCGTCGCACCCATCGGAGGATCATTACTAATGGTCGGCTGGATTCTGGCCGCAATCAGCGTGAGCAAGCTATCTGTGCAGGCAACGGCGCAGTAACGACAAAGCGACTGAAATCTGGCAAGCTCGGCCACGGGCGCACTCGAAGATCCCTTTCGGACCTTCCAATAAAATGATCCGAACAGCCAGTTTGTTCGTTCTGAAAATACGACCTAAACCGACACCCATGTACCCACTCGGAGTCTCAAATAAAAATTGTCCGCGACTGCCTTCCTCTGATTCTGTTGTTCAGCGTCACTGCATCCGCTGCCGACCCAACAGACCTGCTGCATAAAGATGCAGCTGTTGTCGTGCGATTAAAAGCTCCGGACACCACGGTGAAAGATCTGGCCGCGTTTATCGACAAAGTTCAGCCCGGTTTTGGGGCCATCGTACAAGGGCAAGCCAGTACGCTCGGGCTTGCCATCAACAACCCGACTCTGGCCGGAGTCGACATGACTCGCGACTGGTACATCATGGTGTTTGCATCAGCCAAACCCCCGCTACAACCTGTCTTGCTGATTCCAACGCAGCTCTTTCATATCTCGCAACTGCCGAAGTTTCGCCCGCTAAGAAACTACGAGACGCGTTTGCTGAAATGGGCAGTTCGATGAAGTATGAAGTCGCTGGCATCACGCAATCGATGAAGTACACTCGCAATGCCGAATCCGTTGGTGGCAAAGCAGTAGATCTGTACGAATTCAAACAGAAAATCCCACCAGAAATGGATCCAACGGGAATGCAAAAAACGGTGAACTGAATGCTCGTACCAATCTACCCGCTGAAATGTTTCAGCAGATTGTTCAAACAGTCATCATGGTCCAAACCATGATGAACGGCCAGTAAAAAAGACGCCACACTGTCCCCCGTGTTCAGAACCCTCGTGATGAAAGTCAACGGGTGTTGAAAGCCAACAGGGATGACCTTACGCCGTGACAACGTCACAGAAACCGGAACCCGCGGTTCACAATCCAGCCCTGTCGTCGGCCTCTGTGAGGCCGATTGCCTTGGGCAATCTCGGCTCGGGCTCAAAGAACCCGACTACAAAAATTCAAACGAAACTTGCCGTAGCTGTCACCAGAACGAAATGCCTGAATCAAAAGATCAGGATCATTTTTCTGCGAACCTCATGCGCTTCAACGCGTCTAACTATGCGTACAGGACATTCAAAGCATCATTGAGTGTGACCTATCCATCACACTGAACGCATCGTTAAGGGCACCTTCCATGCTATTTTTCTTTCCCATCAGTTCGGCATCCAAAGATAGCTGTGGCAGTCAACACTTGAATGAACGGTATCTCTCACTGGTCATTCCTTGGTGACTCATCGATGCATGGATTTTTTAACCACGCAAGCTCGGTGTTGTCACAGACAGCACCGAGCTTTTTTTGTGCCGTGTTCAAATCAAAGCCAGCACACAAAGACGATGGCATGGGTCAATAGCTGAGAAGGTTTAGCGGCGGTTTGAAAGACCGCAGACGAGGATTCGAGCGCCTCTTGGCCCACTGTTGAAACAAGTATTTCAATATCACACGTCATTCAGCCCCGTTCATCTCGCGGTTCAGGATGCTGGCTTTTCAAGCCAGTCACACCGGTTCAAATCCGGTACGGGGTACTTCGCAGACAGCCGTGATCTGGCCGAAGTTTGCGATACGAGATCGAGGTGTGAGTGGCAGCATCTTCGGCTTTTCACCGAATGGGTGAGGGGTCAAGTCCCTCCGATCTCAATCCATTTTTTTTGCGTCCATGATGTAACGGTAGCCTACTGCCTTGCCATGGCGGACGTGTGGGTTCGATTCCCACTGGACGCTTTTTGAA
>CAYTUE010000060.1:0-1841 GCA_964441085.1 uncultured Planctomycetaceae bacterium | reverse complement strand
TTGCAGTGGGGTCCGTGTTGGTACGGGCAGGCGGCTGTTAACCGTCTCGTCACAGGTTCGA
Organism: uncultured Planctomycetaceae bacterium; assembly: GCA_964441085.1. Classification (GTDB taxonomy): domain Bacteria; phylum Planctomycetota; class Planctomycetia; order Planctomycetales; family Planctomycetaceae; genus Fuerstiella. The sequence continues at coordinate 1,780 of CAYTUE010000060.1, read as the reverse complement.
TTCCTGTCACTGCAGCTTTGGCATTGCTGAAAAAACAGCAAGCACAATTTAACCGAACTCGTCTGAACCCTTTGCCCCCCGATGCGGAGTAGTTTCTGCTGGTAGAAATCCGCGGCTTTGAACCGCGAGTTCGCAGGTTCAATTCCTGCCTCCGCAATACGTCCATTTGAATTCGGAAGTCATCCGGCTGGATGAGGAGCCTGTCTTGAAAACAGGTGACGGGCAACCGTTTGTGGGTTCGAGTCCCACGGCTTCCGCTAGGTATCGAAGAAGAAGAAAGAAGAAACATGCTCTCGCAGAACAGTCAGGAGTGTTCGCCACTTTGTCACAGTGGAGATCGTCGGTTCGAATCCGATCGAGAGCGCTTGCGATCTCAAAATTCAACACGCGGAAACTGTGTGTATGAGTTGAACGGTCGTGCTATCGAACACGGCGTGGTGACCCAACTGGCAGAGGTATCCGATTTAAGCTCGGAAAGTTGTGGGTTCGAATCCCACTCACGCCACCAATTTGTGTCTCGGCTGAAAGGCTCAGACTTTTCGTGGAAACACGGCATCGTAGCCCAACTGGTAGAGGCGCTCGGCTTAGACCCGAGAGGTTGAGAGTTCGAATCTCTCCGATGCTACCAACAACGGCACACACCGTGCGCGCTATCACGTGTGTTCAATCAGGTGTGCCCTCAAACCGCTGTTTCGCAGCGGAACAAATTTTTGTAGTTGGGCTTTATGAGCCCAAGTCTGCGCAATCGGCCTCACAGAGGCCGATTCCAGTTCACTGTGTAGACCAGATCCACTCGCGCAGACCTTCAGAGATTTTCAGCACAGAGGTCACGGAGTCCACAGAGAAAACACAGAGCCTAGGAACGCCTCTGCGAACATGGCCCCTGTGTTCCTCCGTGCTCTCTGTGGTTTGATACGTGCTTGCCTAGCCAGTCATCGCTGGGCTTGCCAACACAAAGATCACGAAGGCGAGGCACCAGACCTACCGCCGAACATCTCAATACAGAAAGGGCTTTGTTCCTCACAGCGGCCTGTAAAGTCGCGGTCAAAAAATCGTGAGGTGGCGACGAGAGGTTCGATTCCTTCAAAGCCCAGTTTTCAAATTCAACATTAGGCGGCAAAACAAAAAACTTATAACGGAAGGTAGCCGGATACGGTTTGCCGGAACGAGCTGCTAACTCGTGGCCTTTTACCGGGCATCAGGGTTCGAATCCCTGCCCTTCCGCTTTGGCACTTTGACAGGTGTCAAACAATAATTTGCCCTGCAAGTGTTCTGGATGCACGCCAGTCTTCGAAACTGTGGGACGAGGTTCGATTCCTCGGCGGGGTATTTTGACGACGAGTCGCACGTTGGCAAACTGGCGAGCCGGGAACTGTGAACCGCCTGCTGCATTGTCAATCTGCTAGATGATTCGATACAGAAATCATTCCGCGTTGAATCAAGTCTTCGATGATCAGATGAATGGTTGTTTGCAACTCTGTTGGAATATCCCCGCCGGATTGCTCAGCGCGACTCCGATTCCCTTTTGACGGCACAGCCGAACAACTTCGACAAGGTTCTGAATGTGCCCCGGACCGATCCAATGGTCGGTATCAAGGACAATCCAGAATTGATCGCCTTCCCCAAAGTCGTATTCAGCCATGTACGCTTCGAGCCTGCTCATCACATGTTGTGGAGCAGAATCGTTATGTTCCGTTGCCAATACTCGAAACTGAATTCTTGTTGAATGAAAGAGTTCGAAGTATTGCTTGACGGCGTACCGATCCTCAGAGGCGATGAC
>CAYTUE010000059.1:15076-25766 GCA_964441085.1 uncultured Planctomycetaceae bacterium | reverse complement strand
TCGACGCTTACGTCCGCCTGGAGGCGCAAAGGCTCGCTGAACTTCTTCCAGAGATGTTCGCCCATCCAATACCAGTCGCAACGCGTCTTTTTGCAGCGTCCGCTGGTCTTCATCTCTCATCTGTTCTCGAATGGCTTCTGGGCGAAAATCATTGGAAAGCACTTGCTGCATTTCAGGAGTGTTTTCCAACAATTCATAGATCGGCATTCGACCATGATAGGGAACTCCATCGCAGTCTTCGCATAGTTCTTCAATCGACAATGCTTCCTCATCATCTTCCGGAGGCGGCAGAGGGGCTCGATATAAAACGGTGGTTTCTGGAGGTAAGTTCAAACGTCTTAACAGCTGAGGATTCGGGCGAAAGGCCTGCTTGCAATCATCACACAAAGTTCGAATGAGCTTTTGTGAAATCACTGCCTTTAAGTGGCGAGCCACTTTGTCCAAACCCACCCATTCGACCAATTGCTGAATGGCTTCTGTGACACTGAGTCCTGGCATTTCCGCCACAAAACACATTTGCTCTGCCGTTTCAAACATTGTCTGAACAACCTCAGGGTCATTCATCGGCGGCATGTAAACAATGTCGCCTTCTCGACGTTTGATTCGCTCAAAACTCATTTCCAGATCATGACCTTCGAGTGGTTCATAATCTGCAACGTTCACGAGTTCTCGACCACCCACATCTGCCATATTGAAAATTGAGTACAAGTACGGATCCACACAGTGTAGTGCCGCAATACTCAGCGATGTGACTCCTGATTCAAGGGGACCACAAGCGATAATGATGCCTTGAGCGTCCAAGGTGAGTTCTCGTAGCTTGGCTGAAAGCTCTTCGGGCATTCCTGCTTCTTTGGGATGCAAGTAGCTGACCTTGGGGTTTTCAACTCGAATTTTAAGCCGTTCGACTCCGGGCTTCAGGATCTCGGTTGTCAGATACAGTTCGTACTTGGTTTCTTCGAATTCAACGTAGATTCCACCAGACTGAGGCTCTGCACGCTCTTGAATGTTCAGACCCGCCAAAAGCTTCAGCATTTGGACCATGGCCATTCCGCGTTGCCCCGGTAGGGCTCCTGCAGGGTAGGCGACGCCATCAACCACAAACCGAATGCCGACTCGTCCCCGAGTTGGTTCAAGCTGAACCAAGTGTGCGCGACGCCCCATTGCGTCCGATATCATTCGCTTCACGGGAACCAAAGTGGCTCGAACAAGACGAGAATTTTCTTTGAGATTTGTTTCACGGTCGAACATCGGCCCCTGAAACAAAACTTCCTCAAAATCCTCTTCCTCTTCTTCGATATCCTGATCGTCGTCTTCGGACACGTTGGAAAACCTTTATCTACTAGCAAACAGACCGATTGATTCAGTCTACCATACGTTTTATTCGTGAGATTCTGTTGGCGAGACATTTCAAGAAACACTTGTCATGTCGTCGCTGACGCCGTGAATTTGACAAAGATGCCAAAACCACAATCCGTCTATTGTGAGTTACAAATTGCCTTCAGACCAGACATTCAAGAACGGAATTGCAGATCGAGAATTAGATCTCGAACATCAGTGACGTGAAATCGATCTGATTCCACCTGCTTGTTGTTGCATAAAATCACCGGACCGTCACTTTCAAGCCGTTCGTCATCTGGAAGTCGGCCATGGCTCCCCTTCACAATGGATGCATCTAAGCCAATCATGTCCATGTAGTAACGAAATCCGGCCATCTTTTTCGCCAACCGATGTGCGACTTTCAGCTTTGGTAGCCGAATCTGGGGATCCACAAACAGTTCAACAGGGTCGTATCCCGGTTTGCGATGAATATCAACCGTGCGGGCATAATCGGGAGCCAGCTGGTCGTCCAGCCAAAAGTAATAACTGAACCACGAATCCGCAGCAGAAATGACGACTAAGTCTCCACTGCGTTCATGCTGAATCCCGAATTCTGGCTGCTGATCTGTGTCCAAAACTGCTTCGATTCCATCAACTTGCTCAAGCACCTTCCGCACAGATTCTCGTACACGAACAGCGTTTTGCCCTGATGGCATATTTAAGTACACATGAGCAACCTGATGGTCAGCAACTGCAAACGCAGTGGATGCTCCCGGATCCAATGTCTCCCAGCCTAAGACTTCTTGCCGGACTTTCAGAAACCCGGCTTCTCGCAAAATTCGATTGATTGCGATCGGACGATCGACCTGTGTGATTCCGTATTCTGAAACCACGAGCACGTCTGCATCATCACCACGAGCAGCTTGAATCAATCGGCCTGCTTCGTGATCAACCTGACGAATGTCTGATTGAATCAAAGGATCATTGGGCCCCAAACGTTGAAGGTTGTAATCCAGATGAGGCAAATAGACCAACATCAAAGAAGGCTGCTGATGTTGCCAAACATCCAAGCTGGCATCTGTAATCCACGAACTGCTTTTGATGTCTGCGGTGGGCCCCCAAAAATGAAACAAAGGGAACTTGCCCAACCGGTCTTGGAGAGTGTTTTGTAACTCCGCGGGAGCACTGTAGATGTCTGGAATCTTGCGCCCGTCTGCAGGATAAGACGGGCGAGGAGTGACCGACCAGTCGACGTCGGCGTACATGTTGTACCACCAAAACATCTTGGCCGTTGTGTGATTCGCGTCTTTGTGGCGAGCTGCTTGGTAGGCTCGTTCGCCCGTGATCAGATGGTTCGATTGTTTCCAGAAAAGAACTTCAGAGAGGTCTCGAAAATACCATCCGTTTGCCACGATGCCATGTTCGGATGGCATCAAACCGGTCAGCATGGATGCCTGGACGGAACACGTCACGGCTGGCAAAACCGTCTTCATCGGTCGCCCAAAACCTTCATCGGCGAGAGCCTTCAAATGAGGCGTGTCGGTACCGATCATGTCCCATGTTAGCCCGACAACATTGATCACGACCAGCCGCCGAGACTTGCTGGTGACTGGCTGATTCATTGAGACGACCGAGACGGCGTTGCAGGAATTGATGAAGAATTCAATGCCTCAGATGGTGTCTCATTTGAGGACGGACTGACCACAGGTGGTTCTGTCACAGTGACAGGCTTTTCATAATCAAAGCGTTCAAAAAGAGGACGCAGTTCGTCATACACTTTGTTTACCCAAAATGGGTCATCTGTAAATTCGTTCTTTTTATAGTTTTTCATCGCCTCAAGTTCAGGCTGCAACGATGCTTCCAAGGCATCAAATTGCCCCAACCCCAGCTTTTCGTAGGTGGTGCGAAGAGTTTCCACCGGATCTGCTGTCAGGTCTTCGTAACGAACCTCGTGCAGGTAACCATCTGGGACATTCAGCCGATCTCGTTCGTAAACATCGAATCCGAACTTCATGCTTTTGATCAGTTCTTCTTCGTGCCCCGCGTTTTCAAACGTCTTTTTGCCAAGGCAGTTTTCTTCGATTGTTCGCCGACGTAAATGCAAAGAACTTCGCCAAACATCGTACGGGTTACGGTGAATGTAGATGAACTTAGAATTCGGATACATTTCTCGTAGCAAAGGAATGTGATACATGTGAAACGGCGACTTCATCAGCACCTGTTTGTCACACGCGTACGTCATCTTGCGAACCAGCAAACTTAAACTGTCTCGCCATCGTTGCACTTCACGATCGGACAGTCTGCTAAAATCAATGGCATCCCAAAAGTACTTGGGGTTGGTTGGGTGAGCCGTCACAAGGCTGGGCGAAATTTGACTCATCACACACAGCGACAAATCGTCTTCCTGAGGAGCGTCCCACGTGACTTTCATGTTGTCCATGGGGCGTCCTTTGGGCAGAGCCCATCCGGACCACGGAGTAATCAATTTTTCCGTGAGCAAAAAGTGCCATGGAAACATGGCTTGATACAGTCCCAAGTGCTGAAACCGAACATCATGACTTAGCAACGTTTGCAACAGAGTTGTTCCGCTGCGCCAGTACCCAAACACAAACAGAGGATCTTGCTTCACTTCTGTTCGTTGAATGGCTCGACCATAAATCGCAGATTCAGCAGCTCCAAAAATCGAATTCAACAAGGCTGCCGGAGGAAGCGAAAGCAGGCGGTGCAGGCGAGTCCAATGAATCGGAGGCTTCGTCATCAAAAAACGAGTCAGCCCAGAAAGGTTCATTCCATGCCAAAGCATGAATCCTCCCTGAGAATTTCTGACAAGCTTGTTTTTTGATTTCTGCGAAACCATATTGGGCACTGCGGACTAGCGTTGGAGTGATCTGCGACTTGAGATTGCGAAACGACTTAACGACGGCATTTCACTAAAGGTAAGGTGAACTGATATAATGAACCATGTCGTATTGCCGAACGCCCCCTTTTCTAAACAGCTCTAAATAGCCCGCCTTACAAATGCATGTCACATCACAACAACACTATTCGTCTGTGACACATCCTTCGGATGCCGACTTCACTGTTTTGATATACTTGTAAAGAGTTCCACGAGTCGCCTTGTACGGAGGCTGAACCCATGCAGCACGCCGGGCTGCGAATTCTTCATCGGTCACTGTCGTCTTAATTTCATTGGTTTCTGCATCAATGGTGACAGAATCTCCATCTTGAAGCAGCCCAATGTTGCCTCCGACCTGAGCTTCCGGAGTAATGTGGCCGACGATGAATCCATGAGATCCACCGCTAAATCGTCCGTCCGTTAGCAGTGCCACGTCGTCTCCCAATCCAGCTCCTACGATTGCCGAAGTGGGAGTCAGCATTTCTGGCATTCCCGGTCCACCTTTGGGGCCTTCGTAGCGAATAATCACGACGTCGCCTTTAACAATCTGACCGTCTTCCAGCCCCTTCAGCATCGCTTCTTCTGAATCGTAACAGCGAGCTGGCCCTGTAAACGACAGGCCTTCTTTTCCGGTGATTTTGGCGACTGCTCCTTCAGGTGCCACGTTACCTCGAAGAATGCGAATGTGCCCCGTCTTTTTAATCGGCGTGCTGACAGGGCGAATAATATCTTGGTGTTCATCCAAGCTTGGCAAGTCGGCCACGTTTTCAGCAAGTGTCTTGCCTGTCACGGTTAAGCAGTCGCCAGTGATCAAACCTTCCTGCAGTAAGAACTTCATGACCGCTGGAGTTCCACCAGCAGCGTGCAGGTCTTCCATCACGTACTTGCCACTTGGTTTCAAGTCGGCCAACATCGGAATTCGATCGCTAACGGCTTGGAAATCATCGAGCGTGACATTCACGTCCACTGCTCGGCTCATCGCAATCAGATGCAGCACGGCGTTGGTGGATCCTCCCAAAGCCATTACCACAACCATGGCGTTTTCGAAGGCTTCGCGAGTCATAATGTCACGAGGTTTCAGGTCCATTTCCAACAACGTTCGGATGGCACTTCCTGCGTCTCGACATTCCTTAATTTTAGCGGGGTCTTCCGCTGGAATGGATGCGCTGTACGGCAGACTCATTCCCAATGCTTCAATCGCAGAAGCCATGGTGTTGGCTGTATACATGCCACCGCATGCACCGGCTCCGGGACAACTTTTGCGAACAATGTCAGCTCGCTCGTCATCGGTAATGGTTTCTGCAAGGTATTGACCATACGACTGAAAAGCGGAAACGATGTCCAGCTTTTCACCTTTCAAGCCACAACCTGCTCGAATCGTACCGCCGTAAACCATAATCGATGGACGGTTCAAGCGTCCCATCGCCATGATGCAACCGGGCATATTTTTATCGCAACCCGGTAACGAAATGTTGGCGTCGTACCACTGACCACCCATGACCGTTTCGATACTATCTGCAATCAGATCGCGAGATTGCAAGCTGAAGGACATGCCTTCGGTGCCCATCGACATGCCGTCGCTGACACCAATGGTGTTAAACCGCATGCCAACAAGTCCGGCAGCTTCGACACCTTCCTTGACTGCTTCTGCCAAGTGAAGCAGGTGCATATTGCAGCTGTTTCCTTCGTACCAAACGCTAGAAATCCCGACTTGGGCCTTCTGCATATCTTCCGTCGACATCCCAGTCGCATAAAGCATAGCCTGGGAAGCCCCCTGTGAACGAGGCTGAGTAATTCGGCTGCTGAATTTGTTAAGTTCGGTCATGAATGCGTGCGTGAGTACGCCAATAGTTGAAATAGGAAAACAAGAAAATTAAGCCATTTGTAGTACTCAACAGAGTCACTTGGCTTCAACGACAAAAGATCAAACCACCAGTGAGATGTCACAGGTTTACCACATCATACCCGACTTTTTCACCCATCACGATGGACACGTCATGGAAATCGCAGCTTACCGAACTTCCCGGCGAGACGAGAATTGAAAAGATCGCCTATTCTTCCTGGTCGGAATCAGACTTTGGCCATTCATCCGCATCCAGTCCATATTCGCACAAAATATCGACCGAAATATGTTCAATTGCGGAAATATGAGTCGCTTTGAGCAGCAGTTTGGGAGCGACCCCGGCTTCAAAGGCTTCCTTCCATCTGGGCAGACACAGGCACCAGTGGTCACCAGGATTCAAGCCGGGAAACTGATATTCCGCGCGAGGCGTGCTGAGATCATTCCCGACCTGCTTCGAATAATCCAAAAACTCAGCCGTCATTTGGGCGCAAACGGTATGCATTCCCGCGTCATCGCCACATGTTTCGCACAAGCCTGTTCGGAAAAAACCAGTCATCGGATCTGTCGAGCACGGAACTAAGTCCTGGTTAAAGACATTGCTGGCCATCGGATTCCTGATTCGTTGCTGGTACTGAAAAACACGGGCATTTCCTAAAACACGTCGCCCCTAATCGATGCGAAAGCCCAAGACACTGAGCACGGTCGCCGATCAGCCGAAACACGTCAATCCAAGTCGACGCCCAGCGTCTCAGTTTCGACACATTTGTGGCGCACACTGTCCTGATTGTCCATTTCGGACCCAAATCTCTCCAGTGGAAAAGTTCCACTTAGCTAGCCGGGAAAAATTCCAAAGCCCGCTGGCTAATCGCTGTTCTCGCCAGATCGATCTAACCGCCATCCTTCCCCCTCAAGCCAACGGGTGCCCATGTCATCTGGCCGACTCAAACTTTGCGGCAATCACGCCCCGCTGCTACTTGGAATTCTGAGGCAAACTGTCACAATCTCGACGAGAAACGCCTGCGATCCGCCCCTATCAATAATCAATAATCAAAACTTTACAAACTGATTGACCACCATGTTTTCATCTCGACATTGTTTGGCCGTTTTGTCGCTGCTTGTTACAAGTCAAACCATCGCAGATTCTGGAGATCCGGTTGCTGTGCGCCGCTGGCCAGCTGGAGCGATTAGTGTTGAAACGATGTGGGATCTTAATCTCGTCGTTGACATCACAGGCAATGCCAGCCAAGAACTCAAAGACACCGCAGACCAAGTGGTGACTTTCGACAGCATCACAGAACACGTTCTGCATCGCCCTGCCAACTCCGAAAAACCGCAATGGAAGCCACTCAGCAAGCAAGCAGAGAAAACGGAGAACGCAGTCGTCGTTAAAAGCTTGATGGCCGACAAAGCCCCTTCGGCATGGGGAATTCAAGTGCTGGTCGATGGTGTTTCGATTCTCTACATCGACGCCGCTGATCTGCCTCAAGACATTGCCAAAGCCACCGAATCGCTTTCGCCCCAAGATGTTGTTGTGATTTATTTCGCTGAACTGAAAACTCTCAAGAACCTCGACTTCGCCTCCATGCTGAAAGCACTGGCACCTCAAAAGGTGATCATCAATCTGACGCCGAAATCAGACGACGATGAACGGGCAGTTCAAGCAGCGATTGCAGCAAAGGGCGAGGTCGTCTCAAGCACTCATAACACACTCGCGATTGCTGCTCGGTCTGGTGCGAAAACCAATCCTCAACTGTACACCCTTTCTGAAGCTCCTCGCTCAATGCCCAAGGAATTAGCCAACCTGTTTGCTCGAATGGAAAAGTCGTGTGCAGCGTCTCAAAAGGTTTTTGCAAAACTTTCCACCGAACAAATGAACTGGAAACCATCCAATGGCACTCATACTCCACGTTGGAATACAGAACACATGATGGGACGTCAGTTGCTGTTTTTCTCACAAATCTACGCGAAGATTGACCCGTCGATGACTGCAATCAACCTGAATCCAAAGCAGATGCCAGACGACTATCAGTATGCTCACGCCGACTGGACAGGCGCCGAAGAAGCTCGGCAGATGCAACGAGTCAGCAAGTTCACAAGACGATTTGCTTATCTCATTGATGACCTGAACGTCAACAGGCGAGCTCCCGGTAGCCGCTGGCCATCACTGAAGGCTTTGATTCAACAAATGGAGCGGCATTATTCAGAACACACCTCCAACACGGTGAAAAAGTTCGACCTGCCAGACTGGCCCAAAAACTAGATCCGGCCACAACAACCTTCCTCGTTGTCATGACAACGAGGAAGGTGGCACCATTGCTTTGACGTCACACATAAGCAACACAGGTTGCCTTTTACGGATTGTGATGTGTCGTCCCAGATAGGTCATCACAGTCGTAAGCTTCGACTTCGAAAATGTTATCTCGATACGGGTTACGTCCCTTCGCCCACGCGTAAACGGAAGCCAAGGCATAGGCGGGAAGGAATAAGGGGCCCCAACGTTCATACTGCCGCACGTGAACTGTTTCATGGGTCCGGCTGAGATCCAAAGCAGCATCTGTCTGACCGAGCACCACGTGCCCAACTGTCATTGCCAGAATCTGCCCTTTCGCTGGAAGCTGTTGTAGCAACCACTTCACGCCCCCAGAATGAAATTCGATGGCTCGCCCCGCTACCTGAATTTTTGCTCCGAAGCACATTCCGATGCCTCCCATCAACAGCCCCAAAGCTGTGTTGGGAGAAGCCCAGATGATGCCCAACAGGAAACGAATGGTCACGTCAGTTTGCTCCGCTAAGACATTTACCAAAACTTGATCGACTTCAGCCACCAGATGCCACCACCCGGCTGCCTCACAACGGCGACTATCTTGCAACGGCGGCTGCCGAGCAACGGCAACTCGCTGAACATAATCCACCCAGTCGCCAAGCCCAAATCCCCCTACAGGGTATTACGGGAAAAAGTCCAACCAATCTGGTCAACTCAGCGCGTCACAATTTGACGTAACTGAACGAATTGGCTAGTATTTAAGGATGTCAAGCTCAGTATTTGCTGGTTTGACTCCCACCCCATTGCGAGCCTTCGCACCTCAAACACGATAATTCCTGCCCATGCTTCGTCGAACAACCATGCTGGTTTTCGCGGCTTTTTATGCTGCGGATGCTTATTGCGATGACCAATCCATCGCACTTCATGTGGGGGACCCCTGTCCTAAAATTTCGGTAGAAACCGATCAAGGGCAGACTCTGGAAATCGCGGATTACATAGGTGATCACAAGATCGTCCTATTTTTCTATCCTGCTGATATGACTCAAGTCTCCACAGTTCAAGCACGTGAATTCCAAAAGCAACTGGAAGAATTCGAAGCAGCTGACACCATGATTATTGGCGTGAGCGGCGACACGGTTGCCAACCACAAAGTCTTTCGCCAGAAGAACCAACTGACGTTCCCGCTGATCGCAGATCCCAAAGGAACCATTTCAAAAGCGTTTGGTGTACCGGTCCGCCGAGGTGGACGAATTGTGCGAAAAATTAACGGCAGCCGAAAGGCTTTTCAACGAGGAATCACAGCAGGCCGATGGACGTTTGTTGTGGGACTGGATGGCCGAATTATTCACAAAGACACAAACGTGGATGCTCGTAAAAACAGCGACAGTGTCTTAAAGGTCGTAAGACAACTCACGGTAGCTACCGACTAGCAGTGGTTGCCGACTTGGCTGCTGCAAGCTTGCCCGCTCTGACTTGGCAAAAGCCCCTGCTGGCTTCTTTCAGACTGCTTTTGGGGTAAAATCGGAAACGCCTGCTTGAAAGTTCAATTGCCGGCCATAGAAATCAGTGCCTCACGACCTGTTGGTCGTGAGACGAGTTTGAAGAGAACATGTCTCGAACATTGTTGTTCGAGTCTCACGGAATAAACTCAGAATAATAAACTCAGAATGGAGTCATCTTAATGCGAACGTTTGCTGCTCTTGGTGTAATCGCCTCAGCCCTTTCCTTTCAGTCCGCAAATGCCGCGGACATTCAATCTGGCCTGCAGGTCGGTGATTACCCCGGTGCGTACAAAGTCGAAGATATCACCGGCCCTGCTGCTGGTGAAAAATTGTGCTATCGATGCCGCTATGGGACACGTCCTGTCGTGAACATTTTTACTCGGTCAATGAATGCCGACGTTGCCAAGCTGATTAAGGATCTTGATGCTGTTGTTGGCAAAAACAAAGACGCGGGCATGGGGGCTTTTGTGGTGCTCCTGACAGACAAACCAGAAGCCGAAGCGAAAAATTTAAAACAGGCAGCTGGCAAACTTGGAATCAAACATACTCCGCTCACCGTGTTCGAAAATGCAAATGGTCCAAGCAAGTACAAAATTGCCAAGGGCGCAGACATCACTGTGATGATGTGGGTTGAATCCGATGTCAAAGTCAATCATGCCATGAAAGTTGCTGACCTCAACGCAACTTCAATTGCCAAGATCATTTCTGACACCAAAGAAATTCTGAACTAGTTTGACACCTGTCTGCTACGAATCGGGATCGGGAACAGCCTTTTGGCTGTTCCCTCCCAGATCACCTGCCATGCGAGTCTGCATCAGGCGGTTCATCACACCGTCGAACCGGTGTCGTAAAAACCTTCCGTTGCATGA
>CAYTUE010000059.1:0-14976 GCA_964441085.1 uncultured Planctomycetaceae bacterium | reverse complement strand
AACAGCGTTTGGGCTGACTCACTCTGGTGCAAGCAGTAGTCGTCGAGTCTCTTGCAGTGGCGAACGGTCTGTTTTGATTTGCTTTGTCACGGCTGGTACCACGCTGTTTAAGGCATTGGTCCAAGCAGCAGTCGCGTCTGTGGTTTTGCCAGATGACAGCAGAATTCCTGCCGCTTCGTTCGCGATACAATGCTTCCAGATTTGGAATTCAGGCACAGACTCTGCCGCATGTAAACTCAGATTCAGAAGCCGTTGCACTTGCGTAGAACTCAACTTCACCTGCTGCGTTTGATTCACAGAAGGGTGCACCAAACACCATGCGAGCAGACTGTTGGGAGGCGTTGTGTCAGCAGAAAATCGGTTAAGAAATGCTTGTACCGCATTTTGATAACGCGAATCTCTTCGAGAACTGCTCAAAGCCAACTGGCACAGACTCGCTGAAAAGTCATCACCTTTTGCCTTCGTCAACGCTTGAAAAATCGTTTCAACATCCTGCGAATTTGATGCTCCTATGCGCCGAAGAATGGTGAGCAGATCACTGTTTTTCCAACGCACATTGTCTTTCCACGTCGGAGGATTGATCATCAAGTCCCATTGTCGTGATAAGCCAGCGTCAACGTCCTGCATCTGATAAGCCAGATAAGCCAACACATCGGTGGCTGTGGCTGTTTGAATGTCGCGACTTGCCTGTTGCCACATCCGTCGACAACTGAAGCTCAAGGAATCGTTTGCTTGATCATTTTGGCTTACCGTTAATAATCGCGGAGTGACCTGCTTAGAAACATTCACCGCATCCAATCGCAAATTGGCAGATCGAAGTAGCTTCACGGCTGTCAACACATCTTGAATTCTTCGCCGTGCTGATTCCGCATCGACAGCCTGCTCTGAATCACTCGCTCGTGTTCCAATCATCTTGAGCACCGTTTTGCGACCGCCAGAGAAATCTGCTGACGCACACTGCAACTGTGCCAATAAGTATTCCGTGCTGTCTACAAACGAAATGCCTGCCGCAGCACGAGCCGTACTCCGGGACTGGTCGGAAATGACAGCTGCGAGAAGTTCAGCCAATCTCCGATCAACAATTTGAGTGTCAGCCGCTTTCCTGTTTCCGTTAGCATCTTCGGCGATCGGCACAAGCCATGTGGAGTTTCTAAAAATTGCAGCCAGATTCACTGCTGCAATTTCTGTTGGTAATTTGTCACCATTGCCATGGATCGCGGAATCGATCAAGGCAACTAATTTTTGACCGCCGAACGGGTCTCGATTTGTGCCGATCGTCAAAGCGATTTCGATGTATGGGCCGGCAAGCCAATCGGGAAAGCTTTGACGTGCAGTGACAACTTGCTGCAAAAATTGATCTCTTGCCTCGTCTTTGTGCAGGTGCAACAGAACTCGCTGTAAAGAACACAGCTTCCCGACACCATCGATCTGAACAGGTTTCGCATCTAAGCCGAGCCACGGTCGAGCAAACGCTTGCTGTTTGGAATGGGGAATCAGCCGGTTAAAGACATCGTTGACAACTTGCTGAGATTCCCAAAGTCTCTTGGCTTGGATGTTATTCAATAAGTATTCTCGGTCAGACGGGTACGCCACCCAAGCAGCGTCTAGCAGCTGAAATCCAGACTGAATGCTGCGCCGCCCGACAGCAGTCGAATCCGACTGGCTTAACAAGATGTCAATCAGTTCGCTCACCACAAAATAGTGTTCTCGCAACTTCTGTAGATCAGACTGCAACAACAAGTCTGAGATCTCAGGCAATCGGTCAACTCGCCGAAACACTTTGAAATAGTGATAGTAGTCAGCCAGAAGAAGCGACGGCGCCCGTTGAAAAGCCTTCACGTACAAGTCGACTGCGTCTGAATAGCGGCGATCGTCTTCTAACTTGGCAGCATCTTGAATCTGCTGTTCGGCAGTATCGGGAACGAATGCCGCCAGCAACTGCTGAACTTCAGCCGCTTCCTGAACGCGTTCCATTCCCTGCAGTATTTGAAACTTCAAACGCAGTAAAACAATGGACTGTTTGTTTTGCTCAAGTCGACGATTGACGTCGTTTAACATGGGTTCAAGCTGCTTGTATTCGGCCAAGAGTGTAATGGCAGACTGTATACCAGAACTTGTCATAGTGCTTGCATGCTGGTTGCTATGACTGGAAAGCAAAATCGACGATGCGATTTCCATCGCTTGATCGACTTGCCCCGTCTTTTGCATTTCATGCATTTGGTCCACGAACGATTCCATTCGACCCCCCGGTTGAGAAGATGAAGGTTTTGTTCTTGGTGGCTGTTGCTTCGATCCTCCGGTTTGAGTCACAAAGGCCAAGTGCCGACGTTCTGCTTGACTTAACCGAGTTCCCAATAAAGCTTCGGCCGCATGCTCAGCGACCAAAGCTTGCCCAGACGATCCACCAATCTGCAACGTCAACCAGAGAGCCTGCTGGTACGCCGCCACATCGGAACTTGAAATTGTCTTCAATAGGTTCAACGCTGCCAAGGAGTGACCGTTGTCGACATGGTAGGCGGCAATCAACAGTCGTAGGCTCCCGGTTTGGGGGTCGACGCTGGCCGCGTCGATCAGCTGCAGAATTGCTTCATCAAACCGAGACTGCAAACACAACAAATGAGCGGCCGTGAACTGATACAAAACCTGCGTCGTTTGGTCTGCCTGCTGGCGAGCCGCTTGAATCGCAAAGTCGGAAAGTGTTTCCTGTTCGGCTGCAGTGAGCCCCAAGATCAAGTTCAGTAAAAAGGTGATGTCTGTGGTTTGTAAAAAGGTCGTTTCTGGAAGAGTCACAATATTGCGACTTCCCACATGACGACCGTCTTTGAATATTCGATGATTCCCTTTCGTTGTCCAACGAACATCAAAGGTTGGACGGTTGCTGTTGACTTCGAAACGACCAGTCGACGACAGCGAAGCAGCTTTGAGCAATAAAAACTTCTGCAGCAGATCGACTCGTTCTGGGGCACTTCCCAAGCTACCAAACAAGGCCATCGACTGACCAAAATTTCTCGGCAGTTTGAATTCGGCAGGGCTGACCGAGGAACTTGGATTGCGATGTCGATTTCCCGATTGACTTACCTTTGTGAAGCCCTTCGATAACTGAATCCATTCATCCAGCACCAAATGGGCCAATGAGAGATCTCGAGTTTCTTCCGCGATCTTCCAAGAGTCGGCAAGTTGTTGAGACCCTTGCTGAAACAATTTGGGAATGAATTGACTTCGAATCACGCTGGCTTCTGCCGTCAGGTTGGAATCAACCAGCACTTGATGAACATACCGAATCATGTCAGCAGACAGAACTTCAGTCTCACTCGACTGCAACCGGCGTAGCAGTTCGAAAACAAGACGAACGTTGTCTCTGTTCCAAGCAGGTGTGAGCTGAGCGGAAGCGCGTTTTGGATTTGCGACTGAGAGCAGGATGCTGAAAGCGGCCACGTCGGTGGTGCTTGTTTGCTTTTCTGCCATTTTTTCAGCCACCTTAATGGCACCAGAAGACGTGAGCTGTTTCGCGGAGTGCAGAAAAATTGTGTCTTTGGCAAACGCAATTGCGTCGTCGTCAGCAGTTTCGAGTCGCTGGTTTTGAACCTGCCAGCGTTTGTCGATTTCACAACTCTGCCCGGAATTCGCCAGCTCCATTCCCTGAACCACCGAAAGATGTCCAGTGTTCAATTGAGCAATCTCGAAAGAATCCGCAGAGTAGAAATCAGCAGATCGGTTGGCCATGGCCATCCGTAAAAGCTGTTCAGCAGAAACCCGTTGCCCACAAAATTCAACCGCTGCTGCGACACCTTGCTGTTGTCCATTTAGCAACAAGTCAGAATGCACTTTGCGAAGTTGAAGTTTCCAATCAGATTGATTTGATTGGCTTGATTGATTCAGTGTGTTCAGCAGTTGATTGGCTGCCTGCGTTCGGTTTGCTGCAAACCATTGGTCGACAAGATCGAGTGCAACCAAGCGCCACTCGTTGAAGGAAGAAAGCTGTCTCAGCCTGCTTTCATAACCTTCGATCGTGGCGTGCGAATGCAGAAGTTCGGCCAATCGTTGAAACATCGGTTGGGTTGGTTCTTGAACGGCCAACTGAAATTGGTATTCAACAGCTTCATCAGTTCGGCCAAGCTTGCCAAGCAAATCCACAAGTTCGGTGAGCAGCTCAACATTGCTGCTGCCTTCGATGCTCAGAAAATCCTGCAATTCCAGCACCGCAGTTGGTAGCTGGTTCGCCTGTCGATACGCGTCTGCCATGAGTAAAGTTCGGTGAGCAGCCGACGACCACGTGTTTTGATTGACTGTTTTCTTTAAGCGTTCGAGCACATCAAACGTCTGATTCTTTCTTAAGGCCACCGTCACAATTCGGTTCGCGATGTCTCTTTGGATGGATTCCGAAGTTGACTTTTCCAATGCTTTCCAAAGCCAAACCAGTGCCTCATCTGATCGGAATTGTGCGGCGAACAGATCTGCGAGTTCAATCATCAATTCTGCAGACGTATCCTGCTGTTCCAGAAATGTTGTCAAAACAGAAGTCGCTTCGACACGACGATCATTGCCTTTGAGGAAGTTGACATAACGCATCACAGACGACGCCGATTCGGGCGATGTTTGAAAAAGACTTTGAGCCGTCTGATAGGCATCTTCAGTGCGGCCCATCTGCAACTGCAAATGCTGAATTGCTTCGCGGTACTCTGCTGATTTTCGAGGTGCTAAAGAAAGCAAGGCTTGATAAGTCGCTTCTGCTTCTCGCAGTTGCCCCGCCTTTTGCTGTAGAACGGCTTGCCTTTCTTTGGCGTTCGTGGCCAATGGGGAATCGGTGGAAATTTCAGCAACCGCCTGCAAAGCCTGAGAAAGATCGCCTTGAAATTCTAATAGCAGCGTCAATAACAACCGGTCAGAATCTTTCAGGTCATCTGTTTTCAGTAGCTGTGAAGCCTTCGTTGATGCGAAACCTGTTTTCGTCAACAGATCGACGACTTGTTGGCGAGTCGTGTTTTGATTCGTGCCATCAGACAATGCTAAGATTTTTTGAAGCTGAAGATCGGCAGTCGTAAAATTGTTGTCTTGCAACAAGACTTCGGCAAAGAGAAGCCGGTTTGGCACAGTCGGATCGCGCTGGACTAATTGACCACCAAATTCGGCGGCGGTACGAAATTGCTGCGCAGCTTTCAGAGTGTCAATGGCTTGTTTGATGTCCGCACTGGTTGAAGCCTCTCGATCAACAAGCCGCCGAAGTCTGCTGACGGCACTCTGAACTTCGCCTTGTTGAATCAGTAGCTCAGCATAATCACAAAACGTGTCTGCCGGTGCTCCGTTTCCATCGACCGCCTTCGAAAAGTATTCGGCAGCTTCAGCCCTGAGACCAACCGCTGCCAACTGCTTGGCTAAACTCGCTTGTTTCTGCCAAGTTGGGACATCAGCAGCAAAAACTGTCAGCAATTTTTCCCAGCGCTGAATCGCATTGGTCGTGCGTTGTTTCTGATCGTGTTCTGATCGATCGTAGGCAATTTGTCCCCAGCGAATCACATCTCGAGGCGATAGCGAACCGGATGATTCAAGCCGCTGGAAAGTCGCTTCCACTTCGTCAAACTGGTTGAGCGCAGTGTAATCGATGATGGCTGCTCGAAGAAATTCGGCAGACTCCTGCGTTCCATCGGGCGCTTCACTGGCAACATTCAGGCTGTCTTGATGTTTCTTGCTGCGTTGTAGAAAACGGATTAACTGCAAACGCTTTTGGGATGACGCCGGGTCTGCCTTTAAACGCTGGTTCAGATACGTGAACAAGGCATTCGAATTGGGTTGTCGAGCCAAAATTTGCTGGAGCTTTTGGTCGAGTTCTGTGGCCTGCCAACTTTGCGGATTCAGTTGTTCCAAGATCGCTTGATAAGCGGCGACGGCCTTGGCTTCCTGCCCACATCGAAGCAGCAAATCTGCTCGTTGCGATTCCAGTTTAAGACGTTCCGCAGAACTTCGAGCTGTGCTTAATTGTTGTGTGAGTCGCTGGATGGCTGTTTCTGTTTGGCCAGAATCAATCAAAGCCGCTGTGAGCAGTTCCTGAATTTCAGGATCACCGGGAAACTGTTGGTCAAATTTTTCAAGGACAGCAATCGCACGATCGTGCTGACGCAGTTTTTTATAAACAGTCACCAACTGTTGCACTTGGTCAAATGAAGTCGTTCGATTGGTTGTGTGGGCGAGTGCCAATTCCCACGCCGCTGCGGCTTTTGAAAACTGGGATTGCAACATCCATGCTTGAGCCAGCTGGTCATCAATCACTGGGTTCGGCGGTCGCTGTTGTTGAGCCAATTGTTGTTTTACCAACTGCAATGCTTGAATGGCTTGCTGTGAATCTTTGCTGCGAACGTACACCATTCCCAACAGCAGTTGACGAGACGTCTGGATTTGCGGTGTTTTGCTGGGTTGTTTGAGTCTTTCGAGCAGCTGATCGATTCCGCCGTTTTGGCGATAGTAATTGAAGACTCGATCAAACGCTGTGCCTGTGACGGGCCGTTTTTCCAGCAGCGATAAATAGCGACTGATAGTCCGGTCGTCTGATGTTTGCATCCCGCTTGGTTCAGCCCAACATGTCGCCGCAAACACGATGATAATCATCGTCGCCAACATGCTGCCTCCACCGCTGGGATTATGTCGGAATTTGCGAGCCATCGAAAACCGAGCTCCTGACTAAGATTGTTTTGCCTGAACGCCTGATTCAATGGAAACGGGTTCCATCAATCTCATCAAGACATTGTGACATCGTGACACACTCAACTTGACGGCAAACCAGAAACACCAATTCTAACGGATGCATTCTAAGAATGCGGTCGATTCGGTTGGTGAATGACTGAACAAGGCGGCTAATCAAAAAGGAAGGCTCCCGATTTGCTTGAGTTTACCCCTGCTTGAGTTTACTGCAGTGGACCAAGATTGTAGCACTGGACGTCGCAAAGACTGTTCGATTGCAGTCAAGAGCCCACTTATCACTGTTTAAGTGCCCCCATCGTGCGAGAGAGCACTTAAACGATAAAGCACTTAAACAGGGCGAGAGGCACAGGAATGCTGCACTTGTCAAACTGAAACAGAGCGTCGGAGATTGGACCTCGAGTCTGTCACAGGGCGTTTATCCGGCCTCATCGAATGATGCATTGCCCAAGCGTTGTTGAAGCTGGCTCAGATTCGCCGCAAGCTGTGAAATCAGCGCAGCAGAAAAGCTCGGTATCAATCTCTGACTCAAAGACGTTTCCGTCGTCAGGACTGACATCGAGCTTTTCGGAGATTCGCCGTGACAACCGACCTTGCGAAGTTTTGCATATGCATTTGCATTTGCAGCGACGCCAGGACAACCAGTCGGGTTGTTGATCGATTGCGACTAACGGCCTAGTTATCTGGCAGTGCAAACGGATCGACGACTTGTGGTTTTTGAATCATGCCTTGGCGGATCAGGCTCACAGGAACTCGACGACGAACAACTCGTCCATCTTCGATCAAACGAATCTTCTTCATGTTCTTTTTGAAGAGTCGTTTGGTGACGCCGGTGGTCTGACGACCGTTACCGCCCAAGTACTTGTATTTACCACGCTGAACGACGTTATTGCCGACAGTGGGACGATTGTCGCCGTACAGTTCAATCTGCTTGGCTCGCTTGATTCGCTTATTTTTTTTGAGAGTGCTCATTTTCTTTCCTCTTCAGATCGGCGACACAACGCCGGTTCCCGGACGACTGCCCTCGAACGTGGGCGGGGAGGATACTGTTGATGCGGCGGAAGTTCAATTGTGATTTCCGCTTACGTCGGCAGGAAACTGTCGAATTTCCTGTAATTTTCATATCCAGCTGGCGATTTCCCACTCAAAGGCACATTTCAGCCTGATCACGGAGCCTAATTTTACTGGATGGACCACCTTTTTTCGACCGCCAGCTTTGCTTTTCGATGATCCAGCCGGTTCCGTCACGCCCGATTTGCCTTCGTTTTCTGCTGCTCACGTCGTCTCGAAGGCCGGATTTGAAACGAGAATTGCCTCATCGAACACACTACGCGAGCCTCGCCCTGTTGCTTTTCCCTCGCATCAGACGGAATTGGCTGGGCAAATCGTGGGCTGAACCAAAGTTGCCACAGGGTGATGCTCATGTCATACCAACACCAAACAGAAAAAACGGGTGAATCCGCCATCGGCGAACTCACCCGTTTTGAAATGCCCCAACAGTCTGAAGCCAGTGCCCGGCAGCTGCTACGAACACTGCTCAGCACCCGTGTCATGATGCCGGTTCGATGACATCCTTACCCACCCACTTTCGAAGAGCTTCAGGCACAACCACGCTGCCATCTTTTTGCTGATGATTTTCCAGCACCGCAATGATGGCCCGAGCACATGAAATCGCCGTTCCGTTCAGGGTGTGGACAAGGCGAGTTCCCTTTTTGTCCGCTTCTTTGCAACGAATGCCTAAGCGCCGAGCTTGGTAATCTGTGCAGTTTGATGCCGATGTCACTTCACCATATTCGTTTCGACCTGGCATCCATGCTTCCAAATCGTACTTGCGATAAGCGGGGCCACCCAAGTCTCCGGTCGCCGTATCGATCAAGCGGTAAGGAACTTCCAATGCTTGAAAGATCTCTTCTTCGATTCTCACAATCTCGGCATGCAAGGCATTGGATTGCTGAAGATCGGGAGCCGTAAAGCCAAACATTTCGACTTTGGTAAACTGATGGACTCGATAAATGCCGCGAGTCTTTCGCCCAGCTGCTCCAGCTTCTGTGCGGAAGCAATGAGACAAGCCAGCGTACTTTAATGGCAGGTCCTTCAGATCGACGGTTTGATTCTGGAGTGCCCCGCCCAAAGTAATTTCTGCCGTCGCCACAAGACTTAAGTCGGTGTCGTTCACCGAATAGATTTGAGTTTCGTTTCCCCGAGGATTAAACCCAATGCCTTCCAGCACACTGTTACGAGCAAGGTCGGGAGTCGTAAACAGAGTGAAGCCTTCCGAACGCAACTTTTGCAGCGAGAACTGGATCAAGGCCATTTCCAGCATGACGGCGTCGTTCTTCAGGTAGTAAAATCCGCTTCCGGCAACTCGAGCCCCTGCTTCGAAGTCGATGAGGTCGAGCTTCTGGGCGATTTCGACATGATCCAAAGGTTGGAAGTCGAAGTTTGGTTTTGTACCGACCAAGCGAATTTCTTTGGCGTCGTCTTCACCTCCCGCTGGAACGTCTGGGTGAGTCATATTGGGGATCAAAGAAGCTTGTTCTTTTAGCTTCGCGTCCACTTCTTTTTGTTGTGCTTCGACTTCGGAGATCTGGTTGCGCAGATTTTTGCCAAGTTCGATCAAAGCGGGCCGTTCGTCGGCACTGGCTTTGGGAATCTTTGCAGACGCTTCCTTTTGTTGACGACGCAGATCGTCTCCTTTTAGCATCAGCTGTTTACTGTCAGTTCGAAGTTGAATTACCGCGTCAATGTCCACGGTCACTCCGCGAGCGACACAGTTTCGTTTAACGTCTTCGCTGTTATCGCAGATGAACTGCAGGTCAAGCATCGCAAAAGGTCCTGATGTTGTTTGGGTTTGTTGGTGATGAAAAAGTTCTGGCTTGTTGCTCAGTTGGTATCTGTTGGATTCACGCTGTGACTTCTGACAACTTCTTCCATAGCCATGTACTGGCCAAGATTCCGTTTTCGAAGTCGACAACATGAATGTGCTCGTCGGGGCTATGGAGGTTGTCTGAATTTCGGCCCCAACCCAGCAGCAATGTATCGATTCCCAGAATTTGCTGAAAGCTGGACACGACTGGGATCGATCCACCTTCTCGAATGAACACAGGACTTTTGCCAAAAGCGGCTTCAATCGCCGCCGATGCTGCCGTCATCCACTGACTGGTTGGATCCAAAGCGAACGCTTCGCAACCATGATCTGCTTGAAAATCAAACTGAATACCAGCCGGACACTGATTGGCAAGAAAGGTTTCTAACGACTTTAAAATCGTGGCCGGATTTTGCCCTGGCACCAAACGACAAGTGATTTTTGCCATCGAAGTGGATGGCACGATGGTCTTGGGACCTTGTCCCGTGTAGCCGCTTAACATGCCATTGATGTCGCAAGTTGGTCGAGCCCAGCGACGTTCCAACGTTGAAAATCCGGCTTCTCCAAAAGCAGCTTGGCTGCCAATGCTGTCCAGAAAGCTTGCTTCGTCGAATGGCAAGTCGGCAAACTGTTGCGTTTCTAAGTCAGATAACTGTTGGACATCGTCGTAGAATCCCGGAATCTGAACTCGCCCATCAGCGGAAATCAGTGAGCCGCAAATTTTCGCCAACGCGTTGGCGGGATTGGCCACACTGCCGCCATAGACACCACTGTGTAAGTCTTTGCTGGGGCCAGTGAGTCGGACTTCGCAGGCTACGATTCCTCGCAGTCCATACGTGATGGCTGGAATTCCGTCACCATACTGGCTGGTGTCGCTAATCACGGCGATGTCAGCAGCCAGTGCGTCTTTGCGTGATTCAAGAAAGTGCGTTAGGTTTTCGCTGCCTACTTCTTCTTCACCTTCCACAATGAACTTGATGTTCACGGGAAGCTGACCTTCTGTATCGATCCATGCCTGAATGGATTTCAGGTGAGTCAACATTTGGCCCTTGTCGTCAGTGGCTCCTCGAGCAAACAATTTGCCGTCTCGAATCTGCGGTTCAAAGGGAGCTGTCGTCCAGAGATCCAAGGGATCGGGAGGCTGAACGTCGTAGTGCCCGTAAACCAAAACGGTTGGAAGGTTGGGATTCACCATCCGTTCGCCGTAGACGATCGGATGACCGGGAGTCTCCACCATTTCCGTCGTTAACCCGGCCCGCTGCATGGCAGCTTCAATCCAGTTGGCACATTCTGTCATGTGAGGTTGGAAGGTTTCGTCCGCGCTCACGCTGGGGATCTTCAGAAGATCAAACAGTTCATCCAAGGCGACCTGCTTTTGAGAACCGACATGCTGTACCAGTTTGTCCATCAAAACGTGTTTCTCCTTGCCACATTCGAAAGTGGCGTGTGTTCTACCCAAATGCCCGATTCACCAACGTCGCACTGCAAAGGCACATTCGCCTCCCTGAAAGACGGCCAACTGCATGAACGTAAATTGGCTGTGTGAAGCGAGGCGGCTGTGTGAAGCAAGTTGGCTGCGTGGTTGGATCTGTCGGCTTTGTACTCGTTTCAATCCACTACGAAAACCGGCTGGCTGCGATCAGAAGCTGCTGTGGTTGATTTTCCTGCAGTTGGCTGACCGTTCCACGCGAACCGTTCAGGAAAGCTGGTCGAGATGAACACGTTTCTGATGTCGCCGTTTGCCATTCCGTCTGCGGCTGTCATCCATCGCGCCGCTCAGATGATGCTTTGATCTCTGGTTTTGTCAAAATGACAATCCCCAACGCCATAGTTTTCAAGAATTCTGAGGTCGAAAAACTACGCAAACTACCGAAAAGTTAACTCTCTACCGACCGGCAAAGCCTGCCACAAAACGCAAGACGTTGCTACAAAACACTTTATGTGCAAGTCGATATTTTCGTGACCGACCGTGCCAATTTTGGCACGGCATTGGCTTATTACAATCACTGTGACAACAAACGGCTTCAATAACTCGATTGTCGAGACTCACAAAAGCCACTCATTACTTACACGAGGTAATCAATCATGCTTGTACTAACACGAAAAGCGGCAGAAACAATCCAAATCGGCGATCAGGTTGTAGTCAAAGTGATCCGCACAGGGAAAGGCACTGTCAAGATTGGCATTGAAGCCCCGAATGATGTGCGAGTGATTCGCGGCGAATTGGCAACGGCAAGTGAATCAGCCTTGGTCACGACAGAAGGAAGTGCATCGCAAATCACTGATCAGTTTAGCGGAGTGCTTTCTGATCAGTTCCCTCACGTGGCTTAAAGAACCGAGACCGCTCCTCACACGATTCGAGACATTAAGAGCAAATTAAGATTGCCAACGAACAGAAGATTCAAATCACAGGAAGGCTTTGAAAATGAACACGCACTTTAAGATCACGGCAGTCGCCATATTGCTGACTTTTGCCAACACGGCTGCATTCGGCCAGTACCAAGAAACCTATCCCGTGCCTCACTGCAAAGATGGCCAATGCAGAATTCCGAGTGCTGCGGGCGGAGACAACGCCGCAGGCATTGGCGGCTTTGTGCGAGATCGCTACCAAGACGAAATGGATCGCCTTCTGAATGGATACGATCGTCGGGCTCCCTTAGAAAACGTTGTGGAAGATCGGTACCGAACGCCCATCAACGATGACGACTACCGCGAATCTCGCTACGGAGTTGATTCAAACACGAGAAGGGTGACACCTGATCGTTATCGGCCCGACAATCGGTCGCTGCCAGCATGGAATGGGTACTCTGACGACAGCAGAAATCGTGGATCGGTTGATCAGAACTTTCGCGGTCGCACGGAAAACCCATTTCGAATCGACCAAAGACGCTGGGAAAATACGTCAGATCGCTATCAGGCGAATCCATACCGTCGAGAAATCAGCGATAACCTAAGCGGCCTGACTCCCAACAATACTGACTACAACTTTCGCCAACGCGACCGAATGCCCTTGTCGCCTGTTGATTACCGAAACCCCTTCGGCGGCCGTAATGATCAATTGCAAGACCCATTTGGTCCACTTGAAGACGCTGGTGGTTCAAACCGACAAATCGAAAACTTAGACGACCGAATTCAAGACCTGCCTGCTCCACCAAGCACTCGCCCCAACTTCGATCGTGCGGGAACGGATCCATTTGTTCCACCACTGCCTCGACGAGAAGGGAACGAAGAAGCGGAAAGTATCTTTCAAGCCATCACGGTTCGCTATTCCAGCCCCGTCACACTGCGAGCGATTCAATCGATGTCTGCCACTCAGGCTCTGAACCTGTATCGTGAAGTGTCAGCTCAAACCGACAGACGTCACCTCGAACCGACCAGTTACGATCTTCGAGTTCGTCGAGGGTTGCGTAACCTTCAGTTGGCTTTAGACAATCCAACGTTCCTGCAAAACAACAGAATGCAAACAGATGGATTTCAGTTAGACGGCCTTCGACACAACCTTGCTCGGCTGGAATCGCAGGTCCAGATTCGCAGCCAAAACGAGGCAACACAACTTGTGCAATCGGCCATGCAGATTGCTCAACAGTCTGGCTTGCCAGCCAACGTGGTTGCTTTTGAATTTGCGAATTCCACAATTGAAACTTTGGATAAGTTTTCTGCCTTGGAACCAGCTGATCCTGATCGAGCAGCAGCGTTAAGCCCAGCACTGTCTGAAACTCGAAGTGCAGCCATGGAAAGTGAAATCGTGGGTGTGGGAGTCGAAGTGAAGCAACATGATGACGGTTTGTTAATCATGAAGACGTTGCGAGGCGGTCCTGCTGCGGAAGCGGGGCTGAAATCGGGAGACATTATTCGAGCAATCAACAACCGAAACATCACAGGAATGCCAATCGCAAACAGTGTTGATTTGATGAAAGGCACAAACGGGTCTCGAATTCGAATGTCGATTGTTCGCAATCGTCAAAGACCACGAAACGTCACGTTGACTCGACGCCGAATTCAAATCTTCACAGTGAATGATCAGAAAATTCTTCCTCAAACCAACAAGGTGGCTTACCTGAACCTCAGCCAGTTCGGCCAAAAATCGACTCAAGAAATCGACCAAGCTTTAAACCAACTTTACAACCAAGGAATGAAGTCGTTGATTGTTGATCTTCGAGGCAACCCCGGAGGGTTGCTGAACGTCTGTGTGGATATCACCAATCGGTTTTTGCCATGCGGAACGATTGTGAGCACCAAAGGGCGTTTGTCGTCAGACAACATGCTGGAAACCGCAGACTACAGTCGAACTTGGAGCACACCGCTTGTGGTTTTGATTGATGAAGGAAGTGCGAGTGCCAGTGAAATTTTCGCTGCTGCAGTCCAAGACAATCGTCGAGGAATCGTGATCGGACAACGAAGCTACGGAAAAGGAACTGTTCAAACTCACTTTCCTTTGTCATCCATTAGCGGCAACCTGCGACTCACAACGGCCCGCTTTTACAGTCCCAGCGGTCGCCCCATGTCGGGATCGGGTGTGACTCCAGATATCAAAATCGAAGACGCAGATGGCCCAATCAATGGTGACCTTGTTTTAAACGAAGCCATTCAGGTGGCTCAAAGTCAACGGTTAAAAGATATCGCAGATGCAGCGAAAGCCTGCAAGCCACGTTCAGCCCGTCAGTTTCAAAGAAACAGTCAGAAGCCAGACGAGTTTCCTTCTACCGCTCCTAAAACCGTGAGGATGTAAATGCCCCAACAACTTATGGTCGATCAAGCACGCCACGATGGCCTGCTGACCCGCTTCACCAACCCTGTTCTCAAGAGGAGACCGGACTGTGACTTACAACTTAGCATCGGATGGATCCGATAACCCCAAACAGGTTGGCTCTTAAAAAAGAGCCAACCTGTTTTGCGTTAACGGTTTGGTTGTTTGCGAAAAGATGATTTGAAAACGAAGCAAGTTGTTCGGGAGATGCTGCGTTGGTTAGCACAAGCAGTCTGTTAAAATGCGAGCAGTCCGTTAAAGCACGAACGCTTGGGGATACAGTCCCGACTGTAACCCGCAGCGTTCGTGAGGAAAAAGGGATATGGACGGCCCCCGTTTTTGTTGCTAGAGGCAATTTCACAACTGTTCAGAAGTTGAAATCATGGCATGAGATTTGAATGCCAGCGATCATGAAAGGAGCCCTTTCATGGTTATTGATGTTACTCGTGGTTTCCGAAATGTTTCTGAGCAGGCTTCGCAATCGATTGGAGATCGAAAGCCATTTCTCAGTGATTCACAATGGAATTTGATCAAGGATCTGTTTCCATCACCGTCCAAGGGAGGCCCCACTCCCGTTACGTCCAGAGACTGCCTTGAAGGCATTCTTTGGATCTTGAAAAAGGCGTTGGAAAGTTGAACGCACCATCAGTTGGATCCAGAACTTCAGAAGGAC
>CAYTUE010000058.1:14897-25771 GCA_964441085.1 uncultured Planctomycetaceae bacterium | reverse complement strand
TTCATCAATGATTGGATCGATCCCCGGCGTTGCAGGACGACCATCAATGCGCACAGCGGTAATCTGCTGGCCGTTTGCAAGGCTCGGAGTAATCATCAAAACGGCCAGCACTAAATAATTCTGCAAGAAGTTAAGCATAGAATCACATGACTCCGGAGGGGGAAAAGGAAAACAGCGGCTTTGTTCAATAAAGGCTGTGTCACAAGTGAGCAAACGATGTCGCCTTCGAAATCCGTCAACAACATACTTCCACACGGTCAATGTAAGCATACACGAGTGATTGTCTAGAAATGGCAAACTGATCTGTTGATGATTTCGCGTTTTGTTTCGAAGATCTGGAATGAACAAGGCTCTGCCGTAGCAGTCAACGACAATCACGCTGACCTCCACAGTCAAAAGATCGTGCAGCGATTGGTGAATTTGTGTTCGCCGTATCGTCTTAAAGCATCAACAGGCTTTTGGAAAAAATCTCTTGGACAACGGTTGAATTTCATAGCCCCTAGGCGGATGTCTTTGAGAGCAGAAAATGACGTTGTGTTCCAAGCCTAGACGAGATGGCAGCGGCGAAAGAAGAAGATGAAGGGCTTTTGCCACGAAAAACGCTGTCTCACTTGGATATCACACGAAGCAAGGAATTGCGAAATGGGCCCACAGAACTCCACCCATTCCACCTTAACCTCTTGATCCAACAAGATCGGCGACAGCTTTACAGACTGATCTTTCAGCAAACACCCGTTTTACGGTACTGTTCAAGCACGTGATCAAGCCAATCACCTTGTCTCCTGTTTCGGCCACCCATCGAATGTTTCGTTCCATCAAAGCATACGTCCTGTTGTTGTCACTGGGCAGTCTCTTGCTCAGCGGATTGACTGGTTGTGGCTACACATTCGGGCCGAATTCTCGTCCAGACGTGCGAACCATCCATGTGGCCGTATTCAAAACCGATACGTTTCGCCGGAACATTGATCACTTGCTGACAGAAGCCGTGCAAAAGGAAATCAAGATACGCTCTGGATACCGGCTCGCTGATGCTCAAACTGCCGACACCATCCTGACGGGAAAAATTGTGGATGTCCGCAAAACTCCGCTCAGTGAAACCCAATTCGATGATCCTCGAGAAACCGAACTGCAAATCGCCGCAGAAATTTCGTGGGTTGATCGCCGCAACGGTCGAGTGCTTCAGCAACAAACATTTGCTCTGGATCCACAACTTTCACAGCATACTTCGCAAGTCAGCTTTGCTCCAGAAGTCGGACAATCTTTGGCCACGGCTCAACAAGAAGCCGTGTCACGTTTGGCAGCCCAAATCGTCGATCTCACAGAAATTCCGTGGTAACATCCACAAAACGGCCTTCAGGGAGTCCGTCATCTTGTCGACCAACGGACATCAGGATTTGCCATTGCCTACAGGTCTAGGTAATCTGTTTCTTCAAACGATTCAGCGTTTGCTACACACTCTCCCCATCGGCGGTTCGCAACAGCGTCCCATCAACTGATTCCCCTTACATATGCCCGGCCAACACAACGAAGACGATGTGCGAATGATTCGCCTTCAGGAAGGAGAACCTGAAGCCTTCGATGAAATCATGGCCGTGTGGCAGGGGCCTTTGTTTGGATTCTTCATGCGTCGCACGAAAGATGTTCAGCGATCTGAAGATTTAGTGCAGGAAACACTGCTTCGCCTTTACCGAAAGGCTTGGAACTATCTGCCAACAGGCGCTTTTCGAGGATGGTTGTTTCGGATTGCCAACAATCTGTTGATCGATAACGTGCGGAAACGGTCAACCGACGCTTTAATTCGTAAAGTGACTTCTGCCATCAGCACGGATGGCGAAGCGGTCAGCCTACTGAATTTAATGCCCGACGACTTGGTGTCGTCAGAAACCAAAGCATCCAATCGTGAGATCGCTGATTTGGTCGACGAACTTCTCACCGAACTTCCTCAAGAACAACGTCAAACATTCATGCTGCATCACTATGAATCACTGACGCTTAGCGAGGTCGCGACTGCCATGAAAACCAACCTACCGACGGCCAAAAGCCGCCTTCGACTGGCAAAGGAAAAGCTGCGTTATCAGCTAAGCTGTCGAGGAATTGCCGAAACTGCCTCTTTGAATTGATCCAACTGAACGGTACCAACGTTGACGAATCATCGCCTCTTGGTGCTCAAGTCTCCTCACTGCTCTTCATTTCCAATCACAGCCGAAACTTCTTGTCGTTGAAATGCCATGCCCTACTTCAGCCGACTGACTGATATTGTCACCTGCAGCCTTTCAGAAATTCTGGAAGAATCTCAGGACCCTCAAACCACTCTGAAAGAAGTCATCGACGAAATGTCCGAAGGACTGTCGAGCGCTCGGCGAGTCGCCAGAACATCGGCTGCCAATCGAGACGGGTTGGAAAAAGAAATTGCCTCCCATGTGGCTCAACAGCAAGACTGGCTTGCCAAAGCCACCACCGCCTTGGCTGCAGGCGACGAAACGGCGGCTCGTGAAGCACTGACTCGTAAAGTCGAAGTCGAGGACCTGATCGACGGCCTCAAGCCAGAACGAGAAGCCGCCGCATCCAATTACAACCATATGCTAAGAATCCAGAAAGCACTGGAAGCTCGCTTTGCGGAAGCTCAAAGATTGGCTGCGGAAATGTCGGGAGATCAAAGTGGAGGCGAAGTTCGCCTCGAATCCGAAACTGCTGTGCATGCCATCAATCAGTCTCAGCAAGAAAAAAGCGACGAGGTCGAAGCTGAACTGGCCGCGTTAAAAAAACAACTGGGCGGCTGATACAACCACACTAGTGTTCGTCAACCACGGCAGTGCTCGTCAACCACAGCGCTCATCAACCACAGCGCTCATCAACCACAGCGCTCATCAACCACAGTGGCCATGCAGTTGATCACCGCAGCCAGGCCAGCATGCAGAAACCAAATTCGACGATGTCCGAAATTTACTCTTCGTCGTCTTCATCGATGTCATCTTCTTCAACTTCTGCATTGCCGAAGGTGCCCCAACCATCTGAATATCCCCCCAGTGGTCGAGCGATCTCATCAAGATCTGATTGAGCCCCCACAACGGCAGAATGCTCCAACAGCATGGTTTTCAGACAGGTGCAGATCCAAGGTTCTGTGACTTCGTCTTCCATATCGGGGTCGTCAGAACCATCATCAAAATTGATCTCGGTTTCAAACCCTTGTTGCTGAGCCGCAGCGGCAATTTCTTTAGCAGCTTCTTCAGTTGGCGCGGCAACGTGGAATTCGACATCCATTGGAGCTGTCATGTCGTGCCCATCAGCTGCAATCATTTGCAGCACTTCCGCATCGATGTCTGCTTGAGATTCTTCGGCCATGATTTCTGTTCCTATCAATTAAAGAGAATTCCGGCCATTCTGCGCCGAAAATATGTGAATACCGACACTGCAGTGGCGGAAAGTTTGTGTGTGGCCAGGATCCTAAAGTAGCCCGGAATCGATTGCTCTCAAGACATTCGGAAACATTGTGACGAATTCGAACAAACCGAAAATGATCAGCAGCCAATCACAGCAGCCACTTCAGTTCCTACGGTAGAGAACCGCCGACAAAAACTGGCAATACGGCAAAGCTTAAATTTCATTCACCAAGTAGTCTCTTAACTGCTGTTGAAGTTCAGCAGATGCATTGCCAGTGAACTGTAATCTCAGTTTGCCGGAAGGACTCACCATTCCGGTAATTACCATACGTCCTTCGACGAATCGAACTTTCTGAAGGCATTCTAGAACCGAATGTTCCTGAGCTGTGCGGATTCCGCTGTGTTCCACAACGCCGTCTCTGTCGACGACGATGCGAAACCGTGACCGAGGCACAAGGCATCGCCAAGCGACGACCCCTAAAAACACCATCAGCAACAGGCGCGCGACCAATTGCAGCATGAATCACCCCTCGGTAAACGAACACTCTGCAGTCGGAAAATTGGAATCGAAAAACTGTCGTCGGCCTCTGTGAGGCCGAGCCACACGAATCAGGCTCACAGAGCCCGACGACAGTTTACCAAAGCAAACAACGATACCAGCCAACTTGCCTTAACTAGGTCGTCAAGAACTTTTCGATCGCATCAAGTCCTGCGGTCAAGTTTTCAATGTTGGTGGCGAAACTTAAACGCACGTAACCCGGAGCACCAAACGCGTCTCCGGTCACCAAAGCCACGTGAGCTTGTTCCAATAATGCAGTACAAAATTCGCTACTGTCTTTCACGGTGACTCCACCGGGAAGCTCACGACCAAAGTGCTGACTGACATTGAAAAATGCGTAGAAGGCTCCGCCTGGATCGGCAAAAGTCACACCCGGAATCTTTCGCAAACGGCCAATCACATATTCTCGACGCTGTTGAAATTCCTTCAGCATTTCACTGATGCATTCTTGAGAACCATTCAACGCTTCCATCGCAGCTAGCTGACTCACACTACAAGGATTCGATGTTTGCTGACTTTGCAACTTCGTAATCGCTTTGCTGACATCCGCAGGAGCCAACGTCCAACCGATTCGCCAGCCTGTCATCGCGTACGCTTTGCTGACTCCGTTCACGATGATCGTTCGCTTTTTCACTTCTTCACCGAAGGCCGCAAACGTTTGAAATTCATAACCGTCATAAATCAACTTGTCGTAGATTTCATCAGACAAACAAATGATGTCTTTTTCAACGATCACATTTGCCAAAGCTTCCAAAGCATCAACTGGATATACGGCACCTGTTGGATTGCTCGGGCTATTTAGCATCAGCATACGCGTCTTCGGAGTAATCGCGTTGCGAAGCTGGTCGGGGGTCATGCAAAACCCACTTTCTTCCGTCGTCGGAACCAGCACAGGAACAGCGCCGACGAGTTCCACCAACGCGCTATAGCTGACCCAATACGGAGTCGGAATGATGACTTCATCACCCGGATCACAAACCGCACTCAACACATTATGAATCGCGTGCTTGGCTCCATTACTGACGGTCACTTCCGCAGCAGTGTACTGGACTCCGTAATCACGTTGGAAAGCTTGGCAGATGGCTTCCTTTAACGCAGGCATTCCGGTAGCGGGTGTATAGTGAGTTTGGCCAGCATCCATGGCGGCTTTGGCCGCATCGCAGATGTGTTTGGGAGTCGTAAAGTCGGGCTCTCCCAGCGTAAATTCCAGCACATCAACGCCACTTGCTCGAAGTTCACGAGCTTTTCCTGCAGCCGCGATCGTGGCTGACGGAGCAAGCTGATTAACAAGGCGAGATGTGTGCATGGCTGTTTCTTTTGCAAAGGGACAATAACGCAATGAAATTGAGAGTCTGAAAGTCCATTCGTCCGGATTCAACTGTCGGCCACTCTGCACGGAAAAGTTCCGCTAAGCTCTCAGGAATGGTGACTCAGGAAGCTGGATTTCGAAAGATATTGCTCGTATCACCCCGATCACAATACAATGGCACCCTGCAACGGATCTGCAGGCGAATGACTTTTCATGGAAGAAACCATGTCCGAAGTTCTGTTTTCAAAACGCACATCAACACTGTCTTCAGGATTCGTAGGGGCCATTATCTGCTGGTTCTTCGGAATCTCGCTGGCTGCCTTTGCCGTCTTGATCGCGCTCGATGGTGATCTCATCGCCCGCGGAGCAGGCTTGGCAGTTCTACTCACTGGAGCCAGCATCTGTGGATTGGCCCGATCGGCTGGTGCAGCGTGGAAATTGCGTCTGGCAGCCCTGCTGCTGGGCGGCACGATGCTGCTACTGGCCGGCGAAGTTGCTCTTCGCAACACCATGAATTACCCCACGCCCGTTGCTCCACGATTTGTTCCTCACAGCGAATTAGGCTTTGTCCTCGCCCCGGATTCCAACGGAGTGGATGCGGATGGATTCCGCAACTCGGCGATTCCAGCTCAGGTCGATGTGGTTGCAATTGGAGACCATCAAACAGCAGCGATGTCGCTTGCCATGGAACAAACTTGGCCCGCCGTGTTTGCAAAGTCCACCAGCCAGTCAGTCTACAACTTGGCTGTCCCAGGATACGGCCCGCCGCAGTATCAACAGCTTGTAAAAAAAGCCTTAAAACTGAAACCTCGACAAATCATCATTGGCCTCAATATCGGAACGGACCTGTCTGATGCGACAAAGGAAATTCAGACGCCTGGTTCCATCCAAGCTTCACCCGAAAACTTTTATCACAAACTCATAAGAATCAGCGCTTTAGGCAGCCTCACTCACTCGACTGTCCAGCGTGCTTTCCAAAAGCCTGTCGCCCGACTGCAGATCAGTCATTCGAAAAACCCGATTTCAATTCCAACTCAAGAAATTGATGGCCGGATCTCAGCCGCCAATCTTCAGAACCCACAAGTTCAAGAAGCTTTCAACAACACGGTTTCGATGCTCGAGGCGGCAAGCCTGCAGTGCCGCAAAGAAGGAGCTGCCTTAACGGTGCTGATAATCCCCACAGCAGAATCTGTGTGTGGACAAGCAGTTTCCGCGGACACAATTCCTCCCGCGCTCACAGAACTGCTCGCAAGCGAAACCAACGTTCGACAAAACATGTTGACCGCATTGAACGGAAAGAACGTGTACACAATCGACGCGTTCCCTGAAATCACCAAAGCCATTTCGGTGAACGAAGGTGTTTACAATTCCAATTCACCCAACCAACCAACGGCCGCGATTTGCGAAACCCTTGCGAATGCACTCAGCCAGTCCGGTTCTGCAGCGACGAACACCACCGTCACAAACTAGGTGGAATCACTTGGTGTGAAAGCGAAGCAACCAAACACGAGGGATCATCACGTGGCGATTCCTTCCGAAAGAAAACGAAACAACGATTAATCAATCGCTTCTTTATTCTTTCTCCGGATCTGAAGCACCTGCTTTTGCCGCCGTCAATTGGTCATAGACCGCCTGATGTTCTTCTGCAAGATTTGGTTGACCTTGAGCTGTCAAAACTTGCACCAAAAGTCGCCGAACGTTGACGCTGTTCGGTCTTTCAGCAAGAGCGATTTCAAGGTCTGTCCGAGCATCTTCCCAACGACCTTCGGCCACTGAAATTTCGGCTCGCGTCGACAAAGCATCAATCGGGTTGGACAACTTGCTGATGGCTTCTTCGGTTAATTCACGAGCTCGTTGCAGATCCTTCTGACTGCGAACCAATGCAATCGCAAGATTGTTCATGATCATCGGATTGGCTTTATCGCTTTGGTAGGCCAGTTCCAGAAATTTCAAAGCACTCGCTAGCTGCTTAGGATCCTGTTCAGATTTTTGCAAATCAGACGTCCCCAAGATGTTGTAAATTTGAGCACCACCACGATGACGTCTGGCGAGCTGCACAAGTGTCGTTCGAATGGCTGGCTCAAAATCACTGCGAGCTTTTGCAGTCGCCAACATGCGTTGAACAAGAGCAATCACTGCAACTGGGCCTTGGCGAGAATCAGTCAGCATTTGAATTGCTTCTTCAGCCGTTTTAAATTCATCGTTCTGCAAACGTGATTCAAACAGGCCCAGATTTGCCTGAGTAAAAGATGCCTGCCATTCGGGCACTTGCTGAAGTGTATCGTCAGCAAATCGCGTTTGGCTTTCTTCAATCAAGTCATAGGCCTCTTGATATCGATTCATGAGCAACAATACGCTCACACGGTGCAAGCAAATCGCCACATCGTCTTTGGCTTCTGTTTCAGCAAGCAACTGAAGCATCAACGCGTCAGCTGCTGCTTGCTTTCCATTCGCAAGCAGCAGTTTCGCCTGAAGAATCCGGTCCTCTATCGTGAGTTCACTGGCACGTTCCACAACTTCCAATGCCAGCTGGTTTTGTCCTGTCAGAGAAAGGGAAGCCAACAGCAACTGGCGTTCAAAATCGGTCAATTCCGGTTTTGCCACTAAGACATCCACCGCAGGTTGAAGCTGTGCGACATTCCACTTCACACCCAATCGACTTAGAGAGACTGCCATGGCGAGTAATGAGGAATCTTGGGGATTCAGCCGGATTGCTTGAACCAAATCTTGAGCAGCCGCAACAGCATTCAAGTTGGATTGACCTAACTTTTGTTTTGCGGCAATGACAAGCAGTCTTGATTCTGCGATCTTAAGATCTTCACTGTCTTTAAGACGTCGACCTTCGGCGATCAGTTCCATTGCTCCTGTCAAATCGTCTCTTAGCACCATCACGTCAGCTCGCTGGATCCGATGTTGCGAATTTGAGTTATCCGCAAGCAACGCGTTTTGATAAAACTGGTCAGCGATTTCCAGATGCCCCAACACCTGTTTGCGATCCCGTTGTAAGGCAATCTGTACTCGAGCAAGCGGCAATCTTAAGCCCGGCTGTTTATCGACAATATTCCGTAAATAGTCTTCCGCGGTCTTAAACTGTTTTTTCTGTATCAACCGCTCGGCCATCCGCCAATTCGCAACCAGATTCATCGGTTGTTTTTTTAGAACCGCATTCAGCTGGCGATCGGTGTCTTCGTCTGACAACGGGAAAATTGGCTCTGATTTAGTAGCTTGCTGCAGCAACCAAATTTGAGTCGGCACATAGCCATCCGCTCCTGTAAGACGAGGCAAGAATTGCAACGCTCGCTCTGACTGCTCTTGGTCA
This sequence comes from uncultured Planctomycetaceae bacterium, assembly GCA_964441085.1. Classification (GTDB taxonomy): domain Bacteria; phylum Planctomycetota; class Planctomycetia; order Planctomycetales; family Planctomycetaceae; genus Fuerstiella. The sequence goes on along the minus strand of CAYTUE010000058.1, from coordinate 17,204 downwards.
ACATAGTGCATGACCAGCTGATGTCGATATTCTTTTCGATGCTGTCTGAGTCCCACAAGGCTTTCTAAATAAATGCCTGTTTTGTCGGGCTCATTGTTCTTAATCGACTCTTCGACAGCAACCTCATAGGCGGCGACCAAATCATCACGAGGGGCACTTTTAAGCCACCAGACAAACATTGGCCCACCACAGGCAATCAACAAAAAAGGAAGCCCAATAGCCAACTGCCGATAGCTTCTCGAAACAAACCAGCCTTCAAGAAATCCCCAAAACCATTTCAACAAATATCCCGGACGACATAGTTCCGTCAAACCCGGTCGGCGTCGAATTTGAGTATCGTCATCATCATAAGAATCAGGGCGACCTCTCTCAGAATCTAAACTACTCATAACACTTTATTTCTTCGCGGACACAACAGTCAGACACAAAACCAAATTGAAAGAAGGCAAAGAACGACTGTTAAAACGAAATCCAGCCAAGGTTTCGAGTTTGAAGAATCAAACAGCTCACACACAAAATCAAAGCACAGACCGATAAGGCAGCAACGAATCGAGAAGACAGAGCAGTCCCTTGAACAGCCAGTTCTTGACCTCGTGGAATCACCATGAACAGTTTATTCCAAACGGCAACAAACGGGTTGCGATAAAGAGCCGTAATCCCTGCCCCTGGCACATCGGGCACAGGGTCAAAACAAAAGGCCAAAAACGCGTCTGCACTAAACACAAGCATTGCGGCGGCAAATAATGCCGCGTAGCCAATGACATCATGAATAAGGCCCGAAGTCAGATCCACTGTGGCGATTTCCCACGCAATGGCGATCACCGAAATACGAATCACATTCATCACCCCCGCAAACATCAAACCACTCGCAATGACAACGACAGAATGAAAAAATCCACGGCGATAACCACACGTCACAAACGCAGCCAGAAACAGCACGGCATATAAAGACTGCACGCCACTGCAGGCATCCTCCACCTGAAAGCTCATCCCCGGAAAATTCAGAATGACACCAGATCGCAAATGCAGGTAGCCCAAAAAGTTAAGAACCTCACTTGCCACACTACTTGTGACTCGCTGCAACCAAAGAATCAATGATTGATCATAACCCAAAGGGGGGCGAATCGTGATCAATGGAAGCACGATGAGGTACACCAAGGATCTCTTAGCTTGGCGATCACTGCATGCAATGCAAATCGCTGATGCCAACAGCCAAAAGCCAACGACTGTCAAATAGGGACTGGTAGCAAGCCCATCTCTCATCAATAACTTCGTTAAACCAGACCCAAACGAAAGCAGGACGACGTCAAGAACCACCAAAACCCAACAAATAGGTTGCCAATGAAACGTACTGGGCAGTCGACGTGCTTGAAAATAGACGGCAAAGGAAATCAAAGCCAAAGGGAAAAACTGGTAGTGCTCTTTTAGCCAAAGGCTACGGTATTCCGTCAGCACGAAAGGCAGATGAGCAATTGCAAGCAAAACCAATGGGATCAGCTGAAGCACTCGTTGTACGGACTGTGACTGGAGGGGATCTGTTGACTGAATTGTGTTTTCGGACATCTTTATCTCAATCCCTTCATTGGACACAACAGCTTTGCCCATCGTTCATTTTCTGCCCAACTCTCAAAAACAAAGGGCCTCAAGCAAAAACAAAGGGCCTCAAGCAAAAATATCCTACAAACTGCCATACGCCACACGTTGCCAGAATCACAAAGAAGTGCCCTGCTTCTTATGAATTGGTAAATGCGACTTTTTGAAGCCTTCAATTCGTTCAGAATCATTCCCAAAGCCGTTTGAGAACTGAAGCTTTGTCTTTGATGATTTGAATTCGCAGTTTACTGCAACCACACATCTTGTATCGGCAGCATTTGCCGAAGCACTGTGCGTTGAGACATGCCTTCTGACAACCCCAACAACCACCACATGCGCAAAAATCCGTAGCACCTGAATAATCGCTACAGTTTGACAAATTGCCTGACCGATACATTCCTTCAGAGTCTCTTAATGCGCAGGGCCGGTCGATTGCAGATGGGTCTGATTCGCAGTTTTTTTGGGACGAACAAAGCCAACCACACAGTGGCTTTCTGAAGGATAGATCAATGCGGATGTGGCACCGTTTCCAAATACTCATGCTGTTGCTTATGGCAACGACGATGACGCTCAGCCCAGCTCGAGCGCAGCAGATACTTGGATCGCCCTATGGAGTCCCGGCGAATGCGCCAGGAACAGGATATCCCGGCGGTGGATACCCCGGTAACGTTTATCCCGGCTCACTCGGCCAAGGGCCTCCGCCTGGCTTCCTAC
>CAYTUE010000058.1:1377-14797 GCA_964441085.1 uncultured Planctomycetaceae bacterium | reverse complement strand
CCCGGTAACGTTTATCCCGGCTCACTCGGCCAAGGGCCTCCGCCTGGCTTCCTACCACACTCCAGTATCTCACCATTCGAAAATGCGTTCGAACAGCACGTAGAGTCAGATGGACTCTGGTTTAAGAAAGTCATCGGACCACTTAGCCCGTTGAACAACTATCACTTCAACGTCGACTACACCCGGACAACCACTCGACGGCTACAAGGCCTGATCGGTGATCCAAATGCTCCAACATTCACTCAAGATGCTGCGAATGGAATCACGCCAACGACTCGAGACACAGGTGTCAACGCTACCAACGCACTTTTCCTGCCAACATTTCCTGGGTTCGATTCTCAGATCTCTGGAAATCTTTTGGCGAGAGGCATCAAGTTAAGCGGGGGAATCGATAACCAGACTGGCTGGAAATTCGGCTGGGATGTGTCTTACAACGGCGACTCGACCAACGTGTTTGACGCTCGAGCACAACGAGAAGCCGATCAGCTTCGATCAACCAGTGCAACGTTCTTGAATGCAACCAACGGAGTTGTCAACGGCCCAAACAACACAGCCCTTCCAACGAATTTCAACAACTTGGACGAGCGGAATATTATTGAAACACAAATTCTTGGTCCAGGAGACTTCAGCGCAGGACCGCTTGCGAATAACTTTGGAGTACTGGGAACCGGAACGCAAATTCTTGACCGCCAACTGTTTCCTTTTGGTGCGATCGGACTTCAAAACGGTGTTGATATTGATGGATTCACTCAGCTATTTGACCTCGACTTTGTCATCAGACAAAAAGTCGAAAGTTATGGAGCCGGGCTCCACTTTGCAGCAGCACCAATCTACGAAAGCGGCAGCTTAAAAATTCGCCCACTGATCGGTGCACGCTTCTTCCGACTGGAAGAAGGTTTTGGCTTCACTGGTGTAGATTCTGGCCTTAACTATTCAGTCAACGTACCAGATGGAATCGACGATGATAACGACTTCATTATCGACAACGTGGCGGAAAACGGAACCGCTACATTTACAAATCCAATCACAGACCCCGCCCGTGAAACCCTAATCCGGTCGTTTATCAACAGTGATGTTCGAAGTGTTACAGCAGGACCAGAAATTGGTATCGAATACGAAGTGGCTCAACGCAAAGGCCTGAAAATCACTGGCTCGACTCGAGTCGGAGTACTCGTGAATTCAGAAAGTTACAACCTAAGCGGCGACAACATTGGAGACGTGTTTACCACCGTTGTTGACCCTGTGACTGGGTTTACTGTCAACCAAGATTTATTCGACACAACAACAACTGGCGTCGGACTCACTCAAAACGCCTTCACTGACACTCTTTCCACCACACATATTTCCCCGCTGTTCGAACAGCAACTCAACGCTGATATCCCCATCTTTTCGAGGATCCCTGTGCTGCGAGACATCTGGCAACTTGAAAACGCCAACTTTCGACTGGGATGGAAATACACTTGGATCGGCGAAGTCGCCAACCCGACTCAATCGATTGTCTTTACATCCAATCCACGAGCCGGAATATTTCCTACGATCTCGCCTGAACGAGGCTCGTTTTGGCAAAACCAGTTCAACTTCGGTATCAACTGGGAATACTAAGCCCAAACGTATCACTCAGCATGCATGATTCGGCCCGCCAACAAGCATGGCCCCGCTGCAATCGGAATCTCATTAAAACAACCTTGGTAGTCATCGACTACCAAGGTTGTTTTCGTTTGCATGCCACAAAACAAATCCCAAGAAGGGATTCTTGCGTGAACACCCGTATCTTTAGCACACAACAGAATTGGCAAATCAGTTCACGCCAATGTCAGTTGAGCCATATTAGTTGAACCACGTTAGATCCATCTATTCAGTGGCCAACTTTTCCAGATGAACGAATGTACTACGCAAGAAACCGACCGTGAAAACAAGCTCCATAACCATCAAAAACAGGGGAATCATATACCTGTATAATTCCTGAGCCCCCGCTCCTCCCATCGCCAATCCAGTGAAGATCAAAAACATCATCGGAGCAATGACCCACAGCAGACCAATGGCAATCAACAACGCACCGTGACGAACTCGAGTCGACAAGTAAGTTCCGAGTGCCAAAGTCACCAATGCCCACGAGAAAAAGTGCCAAAACCAAGGTTCAACAATTAACTCGACGAAATCATTCAGTGGGTTCGAATTGTAATTCCGTTGCACTTCCATCAGAACCGACATCATCGCGACGAAGCCAATCAACACGGGCACGAAAGACGCTGCAATGGCTGGAAGCAGCCCTTTTAACATCGAAAGAAAGGTTTGAGACGCTGGAGCGGGAAGCATCACCAACGTCGACAGCGTCTTCTGCTGAATTTCTGTTTGGTAAACAAGCCCCGTCATACGACCGATGCTTAGCAAGAAAATCACCAAGGCAATCCAGAAGCTACCAATGCAAATCGCTTCTGCCTGAAAACTACCATTGAAGGCAACGACAACGGCAGCGACCAAACCAAAGCTTAAGACGATTCCACCCAAGGCACGAATCCAAAGCCAACGTACTCCTCCGGTCAACACATGCCAAGTTTTCCAAGCAGTCGCCTGATCCCAAACGCGGCTTCGATGATTCGCCGATGTCAGCTGATTTAACCAGCTCCAAGCAGAACCAGACGACCTCTCCTCTGTAAACCGATTAAACAACAACCAACTGAGCACAAACGAAGCTGCTGCAACAGCCAGTTCGAAAGTCATATGAGGGTACCACCATTCGGTTGGTGAAAAGGCGAGCAACGTGGAATCTAAATTGATCCACAAAGACCAAGACGATGCCGCACTGCTCCACTCAAGAAATGCGTTCCGAGGAATCCACCCAAAACCATTTACCAAAAAGATCCATACAAAAAGCAGCTCAGTCAGCGACCAAAAGAAAATCATCAAGCTGAAGGCTCGACGGCTGCTTTTCGCCAAAATACTGGCAAGCAGTCCCAACTGGCTTAACATCAATGAATAGCAAATCACACTCAGAACTGCTGAAACCAGCCCTTCAATCAGCACTCCGCCTAGAGTCACCGAAAGCAGCAGAAAAGGGGCCACGCACAGCAAAAACAGAATGGCGATTGACAGTCGAGGCAAAGACTTGCCGAGTAAAATCGTGAACGCAGAAGCACCCGTCATTTTTAGCAATGGAAGAGTGTGTTCTTCTTTCTCTTCCGAAATCGCTGCACTAAAGTGAACTCCACCAAGCAAAGACAAAAAGAAATAGGCGCAATAAAGTACCTGAGAAGCAAAACGCCCACCTGCTCCCACTTGGATGGTGCTGACATCCGCCTGCACGACAAATAAACACAAGATTAAGACGGCGACACCTGCTCTCATCAAGTGATGACCGATCATTCGTGAATCCTGTCGGATGGAACGAATCATAAAAGCGGCAGCACGCATTGAGTCTTGTCTTTCTAGATTTGTGATTCAGCAATGTTGCTATTTTTACATCGCCCATCAAAAAAATGGAATTCACACGAACTCATCCATGCGGAACGCCTTTTTCATCAGACTGCCTTCTGTCCGCAGAAAGTAAAAATTCGAGGAGTAAGCACCGATGCTGCCATCCTGAAATGCCCCTCACCGTGAAAACAGGGGGTTCGAAGACAAATTCACGGAAATCTTTTGCCTTCTGGAAGATTCACAAGCCCTTTGGCCAAGAACTGCCGTTGCCAAACGATGTCCTTCTGAAAAACCAAGTCGTTAGACTATTTTCACTGAACGAAGGATCTTATTGATCAACTGAACAACCCACCGTAGACTAAAAGCCTTCAAATCACCTGATTTTCCTTAGTCAGCTCGAACCACGAACAATCACTCAAATATCCGTAGCCCCAAACTTTTCAGTCTTCACACAACGTGATCACTGAAGATCGAATCCATCCCGGTCACTTCGAGCAATCACATTCTCCAACCAATATGGCAGAACGATGACTCAGACACCTCAATCCACAAACCTTCTCACCAAGGTCCAACAGCGCCTGAAAATCACATCGTGGGCTCATGCATTTTACTATTCGAGCCTTGCAGTTCTCACAACGGCATTGGTCGGAATTTTGGCCATTCGGCTATTAGGGCTGCTACCAGAAGTCGCAGCAGAACCAAACTGGTTATGGGCAGTCCCCTTGACTGCCTTAGCCAGTGCCTTTGTGTTTCAACGTCAGGTTGCTCAACAAACGGCCGCTCGAGCTATCGATCAACATGCGAAGACTCACGACCTGTTTCTCACCGTCGCTTCACTGGATCGCTCAGCAGGAGACTATCAGCCACTGGTTGCTAACGAAGCAGAACAGAAAGCAGTCAAGATTCAGCCAACTGATGTTGTCCCCTTTCAATTCGGGCGACGACTCGGAAACCTCGCAGCGGCAATCGCCGTCATGTCACTCACCATTTTCTTTGTCCCTCAATTCGATCCGTTTGGGAAAGTCGAAGCGGCCACCAAGCAAGAAAAACAAAGGAAGGAAATTCAAGCCATTAAAGTGGCTGCCAAAAAACGCAAAGAGCACCTCAAAAAAGTGGCCAAACGGACGGACGAACGAGCTAACGAAATCAACAACGCGCTGGACGATCTTAAAAATCAGTTCCGCAAAATGCAGCCAACCAAGGTGAAAGCCAATGCCAAAATCTTGACCAGCCACAAGAAAGATGTCGCAGAACTTTGGAAGACGAGCGCACGCAATGAACAACTTCGTCGCATGATGAATCAACCGATTTCCGAACAACAATTGTCGGGAAGTCGAACTCAAAAAATGAACGACTGGCTCAAAGAACTGCAAGAGGGCAAGACAGACAAACTTCAAGACGCACTGAAGTCGGCCAAGAAAAAAATGGAGGAAATGGGCAAAGCCAAGACTGCCGAAGAACGCAGCAAAATCGCCAGCGAAATCCAGAAAGAACTCCAAGACCTCAACCGTTTTGCAAAGAACAAGGCAGGTTCAAAAGAATTGGCTGATGCCATCAACAAAGCCATGAAGTCACTGCAACAGGCCAAGCCGAAACCGAGTGATCAAGCAACCTCGGATGAACCTCAAGACCCATCGGAAGCAATGGAAGAAGCTCTCGATGCATTAAAAGAAAGTCTTGAACTCTCAGAACAAGAATTGCAACAAGTCGCTGATGCGGCCAAGGAACTGAAGAAGCTAGACGAAGCTTTAAAGACGTTGCAAAAGGCTCAAGAACTTAATCAAAACAAGCAACTTGACGGCGAAAAATGCGAAGGCTGTGAAACCATGGCCGATTATGAAGAACTGTATAACGAAATGATGGCAGAAAACAGAGACCCCAGTGAAGGCACTGGGAACGGTAACAAAAGAGGTTTCGGAAAAGGCGGCCAAAGCCAAGAAGACGACAGTGATCCCGAAGGCTACAAAACCGCAAAAGAAAAAGGTCAGGTTCAGGCCGGCAAAGTGCTGCTATCCATCAAGACAAAAGAATATGCCACCGAAAAAGACTTCGACCCCGAACAAGCTCGCAAGTACAAAGACACGATCACCAACCTAAAATCGGGTGTTCAGTCTGCCATTGAAACAGAAGAAGTCCCACCCGGCTATGTAAAAGGTATCAAAGACTACTTCGATAAAATTGAAGTCGTCGATCCAGCGAGCCCATCCAAACAGTAGCAGACTGCGTCTTTGTGATCGCCACCTGTCACTCACGTTTTGATACACTGTCACTCTGCAGGAAGGCGATCATCACTCGCCTACAACCACAGCCCCCCCTTCATCCTCTTGAATGCCCTCGCTATGAAATTTCGCAGTCTGCTGATCGTCCTTTTGACAGCGGGACTTGTTTGGCACTTTACTGCTTCCAGTCAGGGTAACACCAATCGACTGGTCATTTATTGCGCTCACGATGCAACCTATGCTCAACCTGTTCTTGACGAATTCACGAAACAAACGGGCATCGAAATCGATGTTCGCTTCGACGAAGAATCGAATAAGTCTCTGGGACTGACCAACCTCCTGATTTCAGAAAAGGACCAACCACGTTGTGACGTCTTTTGGAACAACCAAACTTTGGGCACCATTCGCCTGCAATCAAAAAATGTGCTGCAGCCTTATCTGAGCCCCAACGCAAAACGTATTCCTGATGCGTTTCGAGACAACCAAGGCTACTGGACGGGGTTTGCTGCTCGACTTCGAGTCTACTTAGTTCACACCGACTTACTGACGCCTTCGGAAGAAGCCGTCCAAAAACGACTTGCCGAAGCCAGTCTTGCCAAAGTGGCTATCGCCAAGCCCATTTTTGGAACCACATTGTCACACTATTCCGTGCTGGCTGCGGAACTTGGGATGGATGGAATCAAAGCTTGGCATGCCGATTTATATCATCGCAACATTCGACAGGTTCGAGGAAATTCAATGTCGAAAGACTTGGTTGTTTCTGGAGCCTGCGAAGTGGGGTTTACAGACACGGACGACGCGTTTTCTGCATTGGACCAATCGGCTCCTGTGGCGATTGTTCCCATTCGAACGCCCAATGGCGCCACAATCTGTATTCCGAATTCGGTGGCGATGATTCGTGACTGCCAAAATTCACAGCAAGCGCAGCATTTCATCGACTTTATCTTGTCCACGAAAGTCGAAATCTTGCTGGCCAACAGTGGAGCTCGACAAATCCCACTGGGACCAGTCGATGATAGCCAGCTTCCGCCTGAACTGCATCAACTGAAACAGTGGGCCAAAGAAGGGGCAGCCCTAGAAGATGCTGCCATGCGAAATCCAGAAGTTCTCGACTGGCTTCGTTCTGAAATGATGGGACAATGAACTTCTCGCTGGTGTTGTGCTGGTCTGTGATCCGAGCAATCATTGTTTGCAGTCTCGCCACTGGTCTTTTTGTTCCACTTCGCAACACACTGCGTCAACAAAAAGGCAGCCACGACTTTACACGCTGGCTCCCCGCACTCGCCGTGGTTCCCCTGTTCATGCCCGACCTGCTGCTAGGCTTCACTTATCGCCTTGTATCAGCCAAGTTTGATTTTTCTGCAGTCACAACGGAGACTTTTTACGCAGCCTTGCTGCTCACAAAAGTCATCGCAATCCAAATGATTTGCCATTGGCTGGTACCACCTTCTGAAGTCTCGCCATCTGCCATTCATCTTTGGAAACTGACTGCTCAAAATTCGTTACGGAGTCGCTTGGCCTTAGTTCGAATGATGCTTTCTGGCCCTTATCGATCAATCACCGTCGGTTGGATTCTAGGAGCACTCGGATGCTTTCAAGACTTTGAAATCGCCGCGTTACTCCAAATTGAACAACACCCCATTGCTTGGACAGTTTGGTTATTCGACGCCAAGGCTGCCAACGAACCTTTGCTCAGTTGTGTTTTTTTCGCCTTGCCTGCCATCGTCATTCAAGGCGCGTTCATTGCCGCCTGTGTGGTGGCCCTGCAAGCCAATCAAGCAAAGCCACAAGAACAGAGTGATGCCATCGTCAACGGTGGATGGGCATCGAATACAAGTTGGTTTCACGTTTCAACTTGTGTGATTGGAGTCGGCTTCCTGCTCACCATCGCATGGCCCATCACTTTGCACGGTATTTCCGGGATCAAAGGGCTCTGGAAGTTAACCGCCACAGGAACACTTCAATTAGGAATGGAACAGATTTTCAAATCCGTTTTGGTCGCCATTCTTTCTGCCATTGCCAGCTGGCGACTGGCTCGCTGGCTCTTCACAACAAAATCAATTCGCCTCACATTGATCGCCATCATCCCCGGATTACTATCGCCACTTGCCCTTTGCCTGCTCCTGCTCCTGCTGTTTCTTACACCCCTGTTTCGTCCCATATACGACAGCTGGATTCCGCTCATCGTCGCTCAAGCATTATGGCTGTTGCCTCGAGCATTCCTGTTCAACGTCGCGGTTGAACGCACATTTCGCTCAGAACAAATCCACACCGCCGCGCTATTAAATCATTCACGCAACCGACATACTCAGAAGAAAGCAAAACAACTTCGCTGGCTGCTCGAACAACGACCAGCGTGGTTCAGTGTGACAGTTCTCACTGTCATGGCATTTTGGGAAGTCACAATCAATTCCATTCTTCATCCCGTGTCATTGGAACCCATGGTTTGTCGCCTTTACCGTGAGATGCACTTTGGGCACACGGAAGTCTTGGCAGTGTTCACAGCGCTCTCGATTGCCCTTCCCCTACTGATACTTGCAATCGGTGCCCAAATGTGGAAGCTCGTGCGAAAATGAATCGCTCAACTCACATCACGTCTCCTTCTTGCAACTCGCCAGCCGTTGTTCTCCACGATGTGAGCATGGTGTCTGGCCAGGTTGTTCGACTGGATAAAATCAGCCTGAATATTCCAGCGGGCCGCACGGCTTTGGTGGGTCGTTCGGGAGCTGGCAAAAGCAGTCTATTAAGCATCATCGCTGGATTTGAATGGGCAACTCGTGGCAGCGTTCAACAAACTTCCACATCATCTCAATTCTCAATGCCTCTGTTTTGGGCTCCTCAAGACAATGGACTATGGCCTCATCTTACCGTCCGCCAACACTTAACGGCTGTGGCAGCACCCGCATCGCACGGCACGCCCAGGCACAACGCGCCGCATCACAAAACAGGCGAACAATCACCCGTCCAACCACCAACAGTTGAATCTGACAGTCACTTAGACAAAAGCCTCGCTGCTTTTGATCTCATTCACCGGCAGGCTGCCTATCCCAGACAGCTTTCGCGAGGAGAACAGAACCGTTTGGCCGTTTTACGCTGCCTGCTCGCGAACCCTGCTTTCATCGTGCTTGATGAACCTTTAATCCATGTCGACCCAAAACGACAGCCTCAATACTGGAACATGATCGAAGACCATCTGAAGGAAACAGGAGCCAGTTTGATCTATGCCACTCATCAACCGGAAATCGCAGTCGCTCATTCTGACTTTTGCCTGTGCCTGAAAGATGGTTCTGTGGACTGGTTTGGTTCCACCGACCAACTTTACGCTTCTGCTCCCAACCAGCAAACGGCGGAATACTTGGGGCCCAACAACTGGTTTTCTCGAGACGAAGTTCGCATCATGTTGGGTCAAGAGCACGAATCAATCAGTTGCCGACCAGAAAAACTCAGACTATCAACATGCGACACCAGTCCTCTTCGAATCACAAGAACCGCATTTCATGGCAGTTATGCGATGACAGTGGTTCACTCTGCAGAAGGAGATCTGCAAAAAGAAGTGATCCATCGTCCTCATGAAAACGTATTCAAAGTCGGCCAATCTGTTTCGCTGGAAGTTCTTTAGTTATGCGGTTCACTTCGCTGTTCATCATCCTACTTTGTTGCGGCTGTACCGATCCGCCAGAACAACAGTTGGTGATGTCGCAATTTCGCACTTGGAATATTCCAGCTGATGGATCTCGTATTCCAGCTCCTCGAGCGCTCTATGCCGATGCCAATGACATCGTTTATTGCCTAGACGATGCCGGACGAGTTCTGCTGTATTCCCCAGATGGCGACATCCAGCAAGTGTGGCGTATGCCCGCGTCTGAAAACGGACGTCCAGAAGGAATCGTCAAACTGCAAGACGGTCGAATTGCAGTAGCAGATACTCACTACCATCGAATCGTTTTCTTTCATCCTGATGGCACCGTAGAATCCATGCTGGGAACCAAAGGCCGAAATCCGGGTCAATTTGTGTATCCCGTCGCGGTCGCTCAAGACCCCGATGGATTTCTATACGTTGGCGAATATGGCGACCGTCAACGAGTTCAAAAGTTTAAAACAGACGGAACCTTCATTACAGAATTTGGAGAACACGGAACTGCCATCGGTCAATTTCAACGCCCCAGCGGTTTAATCTGGCACAACCAAGAAGTCCTTGTTGTGGATGCATTTAATAATCGAATTCAAGTGTTTTCAGACAAAGGCGAATTCCTACGAGTTCTGAGTCTTGTCGAAGATGTCGAACCACTTTCATTCCCATACGATCTCCGAATGAATCAGCAAGGACAGATATACGTTGTAGAAAACCAAGGAGGTCGAATCACACTGATCGACCAACAAGGCAACCTTCTGGGACGCTACGGCCAACCCGGTCGAGACCAAGGGCAATTCTTTAATCCGTGGGGATTAACCGTTCTGACCGACGGGCGAATTTTGGTCGCCGATACTGGAAATCATCGCATCGTGGAGCTGACACCATGAATCATTTTTCCAGCTTCATCAAACGCCTGTTCCCTGCTCCACGTCGTCCTTTAACATGGACAGCCGGGCTGCCACTCATCATCTTTGCAGTCGTGTTTGCTGTCTTTTCGTTATCCATTCTTCCTCTGCCCAGAATCTTCTTATCCGGTCATTCTTTGTGGGCCAGCGGAATCCAACTGGGAAGCAGCACATTCACTTGGGATTTCAAGTGGCCAACATGGGAATGGATTTGGGACATCGACTATGTCCGCCCATGGATGTTTCTTCTTCTGGTGGTGACTCCATGGATTTGGTGGATGCAAGCTGCCGGACATTCGGGTCTCGCAGCAAGGCGAGGACAAATTGCGGGCTTCGTGCGTTTGATCATTGCAGGTTTGCTGATCATGGTCATTGCAGAACCTCGAGCCGTTCAAACGAGCAGCGTGCTTTCCGTCATCTACAACGTCGACATTTCTGATTCTGTCAATGACGCTCGCAAGTTGGCCTTGAATGTTGTCGCTGCTTCGGCTGCCAGTAAACCACCAACAGATGAAGCGGGACTTGTCGTGTTTGGTCGAACTCCCGCCGTTGAATATCCGCCTCGGACAAGTTTTCCATTCGAAAAATTTCTGAATTCACAAGTTCGAGCCGACGCAACCAATCTGCAACAAGCATTGTCACTTAGTGCAGCCATGCTGCCAGAAGAAAACAACGGTCGGATCGTCTTAATCAGCGATGGTACAGAAACGATCGGCGAACTTAAAAAATCAATCCGTGAACTGAAGGCTCGAGACATTCCTGTAGACGTCCTTCCCATCGACGTCAAAAAAGTCAAAGACGAAGTGTTTTTAGAACGTCTTGACCTACCACAGTATGTCAAAATGGGTGAAACCTATGACGCCGCCACGATTCTGACCGCCATGAATGCCGGTTCCGGAAAGCTGATTCTCAGCCAAAATGGCGAAGACCTGTACGAAACTCAAGTCGACTACAAAGCGGGTAAGAATCGATTTGCCATTCCCATTCGAGTTGACCTGCCAGGGTACTACGAATACGAAGCGCGAATCGAAGTTCCAACAGACAAAGACTACCGCGACGAAAACAACGCGGTGCGTAATTATCTGTTTATTGATGGGCCGGGCAAAATCCTGCTTGTTCGAGACCCCACAGGAAATCATCGTGAATATCGATACGTCGAAAAAGCTCTCAAAGATGCCGATCGAAATGTCCGAGTTGTCGACGCCAACAATCTGCCTCAAGACCCTCTGTCGTTGATGGAATACGATGCCATCATCTTTGCCGACGTTCCCGCCGATTCTTTATTTGCACCACAGATTCAAGCCGTACATGATGCTGTCAGAGACCTCGGAATCGGATTTCTCATGCTGGGTGGCCCGAATAGCTTTGGACCTGGTGGCTATCAGAATTCACCCATCGAAGACGCCCTGCCGATTTCTATGGAAATCAGTAAACGCAAAATTCTTCCCAAGGGAGCATTGGTTGTCATTCTGCATACCTGTGAATTTCCCAACGGAAATTCATGGGCAAAACGGATCACCAAAGAAGCCATTAAGGTTTTGAATTCTCAGGATGACGTGGGAGCCATCGGCTATGGCATGAACGGAAACGAATGGATTTTCGAACTGACTCCCGCTGGCGAATATGATTCGCTCGTCCCTAAAATCAATGCCGCTGAAATCGGAGACATGCCTGAATTCACAGGCACCATGCAAATGGGTTTGGATGCGTTGTCAAAAAGTGATGCCGCCAGTCGACACATGATTATCATTTCCGATGGCGATCCTCCGTTCCCTCCACCAAACCTGTTACAAGATTTCAAGGATAACAAGGTCACTGTATCAACAGTCGCCGTGTTTCCTCATGATCCTCGTGACGCCAAAGTCCTGAATGCGATTTCTAGCGCAACGGGTGGGAAATTTTACTTCCCACAAAATCCCAACCAGTTGCCTTCCATTTTCATCAAAGAAGCCAAAACGCTTCGTCGCAGCCAACTGCAAGAACGCACGTTTATACCACAGTTGTTGAATGATGACACCATGCTGCGAGACCTAGCAGCAGTTCCCCAATTGCACGGCTATGTGTTGACATCAGAAAAAGAAGATCCGCGAGCCACCGTGCTTCTGTCGGCTCCGTTAGAAAAAAACGAACTGAGCGAAGGCGATGTCGACCCGATCCTTGCTGTTTGGAGATACGGACTAGGAACCACGGCCGCATGGACGGCCGACCTGACCGATGACTGGGGACGAGACTGGGTGAACTGGAAACAGTTTCAACAGTTTGTGAATCAGATGGTAACTCGCATTGCGAGAGTCAAACCGCAGCAACATCTCAGAGTCTACACCTACGTCAATGGCAACGAAGGAACGGTTGTGATCGAAGACTTTCACCCGGAAGAAAGCCTTTTGGATATTCAGGTTACGGTCACAGATGGCGACGACTTTGTATTTTCTGAGCAGGTTCAACAGATCGCCCCACAACGTTACAAAATCAACGTTCCTCTGCAGGGAAAAGCACGCTACCAAGTTCAAATCAATGCCACTGGCACCAACCGAAAAGAAACGGCATACGGAGGATTCATCGTATCCTATTCGCCCGAATATCTCCGCTTTCAATCCAACCCCATTGTGCTGCAAGAAATCGCCGAAGAAACGGGAGGAACCGTTTTGGACGCAGATCAAACTTCAGAAGAACTGGCTCAACAGATTTTCGGAAATCGAAAGGCAAAACAAGCCACTCGACCGGTCTTCGATTGGTTCCTGATGGCACTGGCCTGCTTCATCCCATTGGATGTTGCGATCCGGCGAGTCCAAATGGACTTCAGCTGGATGAAAAAAGCATTTCAGTCAGGATCAAAAGAATCCACCGCGACCATGGGATCGTTATTGGAACGCAAAAAAGCCGTGCAATCCACGATGACTTCAGCTTCCCAACAAGCAAAAACCGAACGGCCAATGACCTCACGACCAGTCACCCTACCAAATTCATCCAAAAAACCGGCAGCAAAGAAAACCTCAGAAGACACGACAACCAACAAACCAGAAGCTCAACCAGAAGCCGACGATGGCAGCACAACGTCTCGGCTGCTGGCAATGAAACGTAAACGAGATCAAGACGAATAGAACATAAAATGGTAGTCGGCCAAAACTGTAGTCGGCCTCTGTGAGGCCGACTACAGAAGGCGGGCTCAAACAGCCCGACTCCAGAAACACGTCAATCCCACACATCACTCATCGACAGCATCATCAAACCGGACAATCACATGACGG
>CAYTUE010000058.1:0-1277 GCA_964441085.1 uncultured Planctomycetaceae bacterium | reverse complement strand
CAAGTCATCGTGGGGCAAGAACGAGTCGTCGAAGCGACTTTGACGGCCATTCTGTGCGGTGGAAATGTCCTGCTAGAAGGAGTCCCCGGACTGGGCAAAACCGAACTGGTGAAAGCCTTGTCTCGAGTTCTTCAATTAGACTTTTCACGAATTCAATTTACTCCTGACCTAATGCCCGCCGACGTCATTGGCACCAACATCATGACGTCAGACAGTGATGGCAACTATCAATTTGAATTTCGCAAAGGCCCCATTTTTACTCAACTGCTTCTCGCGGATGAAATCAACCGAGCCACCCCCAAAACTCAATCCGCATTGTTGGAAACAATGCAGGAAGGAACCGTGACAACGGGCGGCAAAACGTATCATCTTGAACAACCATTTTTTGTTCTGGCGACTCAAAACCCGATTGAACAGGAAGGCACATTCCCTCTTCCTGAAGCTCAATTAGACCGTTTTATGCTAAAAGTGGTTGTCCCATTTCTTGATCGAGCAGAATTAAACGAAGTGGTCAATCGAACGATTCTGAAGAAGTCGATCGACATAGAAACCGTAATCGACGGGCCACGCATTTTAGAACTACGCCAGATTCTTGACCGGGTCGTCGTGAGTGATCCCATGCGAGACTACGCGTGTCGACTGGTTCTTTCAACACACCCCCATTCGGAATTCGCCCCAGAAAAAGCAACCCAATTTCTGAAATGGGGAGCCAGTCCTCGCGCCGCTCAAGCCTTGATCAAGGCCGCACGAGTCCGAGCTTTAAGTCAAGGTCGAGCACACGTTGCCTTCGAAGACATTCGCCACTTTGCAGCAGAAGTGCTGCAACATCGTGCCCTCCTGAACTACGACGGACAGGCCGAAGATATTTCTGTTGAAGATTTGATTTCCGAATGCGTGACATCGCTGCCCACAGATGGGTGAGTCAGCCACTTCCACACGAAGGGCCGCCTTTCAACCTAACCGCAAATCTTGTCAGCCCCGTGTTTCCGATTTCCAACCAGCTTACCGCAGATTGAGACCGTTCCATTGTCTTCCGAAAACAACCGACAACTGACACCGCTGTTTGACAACCGCACGCTTAAGCGGATTGAACGGATGAGATTGTCGCCGATTCGAAGGCTCACCAATCGAAGTCGAGGTGAACATCTTTCTGGCAAAGGCGGTAGCAGCACAGATTTTGCCGACTATCGAGACTACTCAGTGGGAGACGACACACGATACATCGACTGGAATATCTTTGCTCGATTAAGACGTCCCTACATCAAACAGTTTCTGCA
>CAYTUE010000057.1:6586-25915 GCA_964441085.1 uncultured Planctomycetaceae bacterium | reverse complement strand
GCCTCAATGTGCTCCGCTGAACGTCGCCGATCAAGTGATCGTGATTTACGCAGGTGCTCGAGGATACTTCGATGAAGTTCCTGTGGCTGAAGTTCAAGAGACAGAAGTTAAGTTGTTGGAATTCATCACCACAGAACACGCTGATATGCGAGATCTGTTGATGGACAAGGCGGCTTTAACAGATGAAGTCGAATCCAAGCTGAAGGAAGCCTTGGAAGCGTTTCGAACACGTCTGGCTAGCTAGTTTTAAAAATGCGGCCAGTCTGTTTCGCTGGCTGTGTTTTATTGTTATCGGTTTTCCATTTGGGGCTTAGGCCCTCTTCATCCAATCAGTCAGGCTCATGGCTAACCCACGCTTACTTGTAAAACGACTGAAAGCGGTTCGCAACATCCGCAAGATCACTCGCACGATGGAGCTGATTGCGACCAGTCGCTTTAAGAAAGCCATGGATCGCGCGACCGAGGCAGCCGCTTACACTCAGAAAATTTCTGAAATTGTTGGTGACCTTGGTCAGGCCGATTTGCAGTTTTCGCATCCTTTGCTTCAAGAGCCAACGGAATCGAAAAAGTGCGTCCTGCTGGTTTTGACTTCCAATCGTGGCCTGTGTGGTGGGTACAACGGTGCCATCCTGCGGAATACGTTAAAGCATTTAACGTCGTTGAAAGCTGATGGGATTGAAACGTCGTTGGAAGTATCGGGGAAACGAGGAATCAAGTTTCTGAACTATCAGAAGATTGATATGGCGGAAAACTACACCCACTTCGAAGACAGCCCCACATTTGCGGAAGTCGACGAACTGGGTAGCCGTTACGTGGCCGATTTCATCGCAGGGAAAATCGATCGACTGGACGTCGCCTATACCGAATTCCATTCGATTGCTCGACAAGAAGCAGTCATCGAAACGATTCTTCCGTTAAGTAGTCTGGCAGGAAGCGATGCATCTTCTGATGCAAAAGCAGGGCCGGCCTACGAATACGAATTTCAGCCATCAGCGGCAGAAATTTTAGAAGAAATTGTACCAGCCGCTTTTCGTGCTCGTTTGTTTAAGTGCTTCCTTGATGCCGCTGTGAGTGAGCAAATTGCTCGAATGGTTGCGATGAAGGGAGCGACCGAAAACGCGGACGAAATGGCGGGAGACCTGAAGCAACAATACAACCGAGCTCGACAGGCTGGAATTACTTCGGAGCTTGCAGAAATTATCGGCGGTGCGGCTGCTTTAGGATAGGCGATCGCCAATCCCAAACAGCATTTGGGTTACGAATGCGACTGGTCGTTTCGTAGCCCCCAAGAAGACAAATTAAGCAACTGGCCGCCTTCGCGTAGCGAATGACTTATGCGGCAAAAATACACATTCTTATCACAACAGACCCGAAGCGTGAGCAAGGGAAATTATGAGCGAATCAAACAACGGATCAATTGTTCAGGTTATCGGGTCGACTTTCGACGCCGTATTTCCAGAAGATAGTCTGCCACCAATCTACAACGCTCTGAAGATTGAAACCAATTCCAACGGCATCGAAATCAATGTCACCGGAGAAGTGCAACAGCACTTGGGTGGCGGAAAAGTTCGCTGTGTTGCTTTGGGTAGCACAGACGGAATGGTTCGAGGTATGTCAGTTGCCGACACGGGAGCTGCTTTGTCTGTTCCTGTCGGAGAAGGAACACTGGGACGAGTCTTCAATGTGACGGGCGACGCGATTGATGGTCGCGGCGAAATCGATCACAAAGAAAAGTGGCCGATTCACCGTCATCCACCAGCCCTAGAAGACCTGTCACCAAAGGCAGAACTGTTTGAAACGGGAATCAAGGTTGTCGACCTGTTGACTCCTTTCGTTCGTGGTGGAAAAGCGGGACTGTTCGGTGGAGCCGGTCTGGGTAAGACCGTCATTCTGACCGAAATGATCGCTCGAATCGCGAGTGCTCACGGTGGATATTCGGTATTCGCAGGAGTTGGCGAGCGAACTCGAGAAGGAAACGACCTGTGGCTTGAAATGCAGGAAGCGAAGATTGGCGACACGGGGCGTTCGGTCATCGATCAAACTTGCATGGTGTTCGGTCAGATGAACGAGCCGCCGGGTGCTCGACTTCGAGTCGCGTTGACTGCTCTGACAATGGCGGAATGGTTCCGAGATGCAACCGGAGCGGACACACTGTTGTTCGTCGATAACATCTTCCGCTTCAGCCAAGCGGGTTCTGAAGTATCCGCTCTACTGGGACGAATGCCATCAGCGGTAGGTTACCAGCCGACTCTGGGAACAGAACTTGGTGAACTTCAAGAACGGATTACATCAACCAAAAAGGGTGCGATCACATCTGTTCAGGCGGTTTACGTTCCTGCGGATGACCCAACTGACCCGGCTCCAGCGACTGCGTTCTCTCACTTGGACGCCTTCATTTATCTGGAACGTAAGATTTCTGAAAAAGGGATTTACCCGGCGATCGACCCACTGGCGTCATCAAGCCGAATTTTGGATCCTCAGTACGTTGGCGAACGTCACTATAAAATTGCTCGTCGAGTACAACAGACGTTGCAGCGATACCGTGAGCTTCAAGACATCATCGCCATTCTGGGGGTTGACGAATTGAGCGAAGAAGACAAACTGATCGTTCATCGTGCTCGCCGAATCGAACGCTTTCTTTCACAACCTTTCCTTGTGGCAGAAGTCTTCACTGGCAAGCCCGGTAAGATTACTTCGTTGGAAGACACCATTCGTAGCTTCGAAGAACTCTGCGACGGCAAGTGGGACCACCTGCCAGAAGGTGCCTTCATGTACGTTGGTGCTATTGAAGAAGCCGAAGAGCAGTGGAAACAAATGGAAGAAGCTGCCAAGAAGTAGGTTGAGATCGGTTTCGAAGGCACTGTCTTCGAAACCAATTTTTTAAACACTTCAGCCCCTCTTTTGATAATCGTGGTTCGAGCATTGGTCGGAAATCTTTCGACTGAAATTCAAACCGAAATTTCCTCAGACAGGATCGCCTCGTGGCCAATCTGCGACTCGTTTTAGTCACACCTGAAAAGACCTTGTTCGATCGCCCTGTGGCATCGATCAAAGTTCCGATGTTTGACGGCAGCGCGGGAATCTATCCTCATCGAGCTCCGTTGGTAGGTCGCTTAGGAATGGGCGAGCTGACTTTGACAGACGAAGCAAAGTCGTCTGAATCATGGTTAATCGAAGGCGGTTTCGTTCAAGTCAAAGGCGAACAGGTTTCTGTGCTGACTCAGGCCGCAACATTGGCAACTGACATCAGCAAGTCAGCGGCAGCCGAAGAACTTGCTGCGGCAAAAGCTGTGACTCCAACATCACCAGAAGAACGTGAAGCTCTTTCTGTTCGGTTGGAAAAGGCTCGACAAATGCAAAACCTTGCTCAAGCGGACTAATTGCCGAGCAGGTCGACAGCAGTCGTTGTGTCAGCAGCACATTTCAAACAACAGTATGTGAAGGTGGTCTCTTTGAGACCGCCTTTTTTTGTGCATTGCTCCTCCTGCAGCAATGTTTGCGTCACGTTTCCCTCAGCACATTTCAAAGTGAGCTCATGGGGGCCGCTCGATTGGGCACGGAGTCTCCTTTTGTCAGGAGGCGATGCGAGTGAATTGCACGCTTTTGAAAAGGATGACTTACAAATTGCGAGCCGATGAAAACGTCTTTTGAAACCCGAGTATCAACAGGGATTCGCGGATTGGCTTCAACCGTTCTTCTAGCTACACTTACAGGACATGTCTTTGCCATCTTAGTTACCCGCCTTTCGACAACTGTCACACCACGTGTCAACCGCCGCCACAACGAATCAATTTGCCGAACTGCAGTCTGCCGTCCACGGTGCCTGCAAAGATGCTTACTTGGTGGAACCTCGAGTTGTCGGGCGAATTATTCGAGAGCTGCATGGGTTTGCTCGCTTATCGGGGCGAATTCCTCACACAGAAGTCTTTGTGGCGCACGCGGCCGATGTTCGCCAGTTGGCCCACCCAGATGAATTGGGGTTAAAGGACTTTTCCGACCTTTCGGCTCGCCCAATTCTGGTGGCTCAGTTAGAAGATTTTGAGCTAGAAAACAGGGCGACTCAAGACATCCTGCTCGTGCTTTGGCAGCGTCTGTTTCACGGGATGATCGACCAAGAACTTCAGTTGCAGACTCGAGATGGACGGCTAACCAGAGCTCGCATTGAAGAACTGATTCACGACTTGGGACAAGTTCGCTTTGACGAAGCTCATGGTGTTCTGAAAGCCGAACAGCGGCTGATTCATCCGGATAGTCGAGTCGAAGCGTTTTGTGAACTGTATGCTTTGTATCAGCAGATGCATCGGTTTTCGCACGACCTGCTTGGAGTCTGGTTTCCAACATGGGCCTACGAGCAAAAGACATGGGATGCTCTTTCTGGTCTCACAGATGCTGATTCTGCATTTGCATCGAGTCGTTTGGTTGGTGCTCCAGAACCGTCTGCAAAAAGTGGCGTCGCGTGCGATGAAAGCGTGTTGATTGCGGAACGAGCTGGTTGGCAATCGGGAGGCTTGATTTCGCCATCTGGCCGGCGATACGTTCGTCATATCAGAAAACATGATCGTTGGTTAGAACGAGGCAACACGGTTTCTGCTGCGGTCGCGGCGGCTCGAGCTGCCGAGTTCGCTTGTACGCCAGAAGAAAGTCGAGCAGCCGGAGTACACGCTGATGCTGCTATTCAGGCGTTGGCGAATCGGCTTCACGAAGCGCTGCAGTTTCGTAAGGAGGATTTGGAAAGCTGGCGCACGGCTCTCGCAGAACTCCTGCAGAACTCACTGCGAGGCTTCTGGAATTCTGACAAACGTTTGCTGTACGATCTGCAAAACGTATGTCTCGACCACGAACGGACGACCTATAAAGTCGACTTGGTTAAGTGGATTATTTCTCGAGGCAAGCGGCCGTTACGTCGACCGCTGACGAACCTTCGAGAAGTGATGATGGCCAAACATTTGGCTCGCTCAGCTTCTCGATTAGTTTACGTTCGACTTTCTGGAGCTGACCGGGATCGGTTAACAGTTCTTTTGCATGAAGCGGCTGACCTCGCGGAAGCTCAAATGCGGCGGCGGATGAGATCCGTTGTTCAGGCAGCCATCGAAGATGTGGGCTTGAAGGCCGAAAGTGTGCCAGATCAGGTGGCCTTTCAAAAGATGGTGGAAGAATCACTGGATTGCATCACCGAACGTGGATACCTGACAATGGGTTATCTGCGAGATGCAATCAGTCGCAACGATTTAAAGCTTCCTGACGTCGGCCATCCCAAAGATCTGATTTTGGGGGACCACTTACTACGCACAGACGACAAGCTCGATATCGAATTAGACGGTGTTTATCGGCGAGGCGAATTTTACCTTCGCTTTTTGCAACGCATTAGCTCGGTCTTTTTCGGAACCGCTGCTGGCCGTTTCTTCACTCAATTCGTGGTGATTCCGTTCGGCGGTGCCGTCGTGATTGTGGGAGCCATCGAGCATCTGATTAAAAGTGTGACAGGGTCGGGGCAGTCCAATCAAGAATCCACCGTTGATTCAAACGATCAGCAGTCGCCTGCAGATATTCCAGACGAAGCTGGTGGTACCAATGATTCCGTGGACACAGCTGCTTTATCAGACGAAATGTTGGTTCAGCAACTGTTAAGTCCTCTGCCCGAAGTGGCATCATTGGAGAGGTCATCCCAAGAATCTGCCATTCAGGCTTCTCCTGTAAGTGCTGGTGCCGATTCTGTGATGGATCGTCCCATTAAGCTGACCGGAAGCATTGAATTTATCGCTGATTCTTCTGGTACAGTGAATCAGGAGGAGCCATCCTCTGCAATTCAAGGGGAGGAAAACAGCGATTCGGGCATCGACAGCGGTGAAGTTGCCGTCTTGGATTCTGCGGGTGCGAAAACAGAGCCACTGGTACTTGTTGAACAAGCTGACAGTGATGCAACGTTTCAGCACACGGTTGTGACACCCGTCCATCCGGCGTATCAAGTTGTCCGTGATCATCAAACGTCATTGATCGCGGCGGTCGGTTTTTTAATCATGGCGTTAATGCACTTGCCCGCATTTCGTTCGCTGGTGAAGGAAGTCTTGCTTCAGGTGTGGTCAGGAATTCGCAAGGCGTTTTGGGAAATCCCCGTTGCGATTGTGAACCTGCCGATCGTGCGAAAGATTTGGAAAAGCCGCTGGTTCACGAAGTTTCGTCGACGAGTGACGACTCCCGCCCTGCTGGTCTTGCTGTTGGGGTGGTGTGTGCCAACTTTGTTTGGACGACAGCCTCCCAACTGGAAGATCCTTGGAAGTGCTTGGCTGTTTTTGAGCTACCTGCTGAATAGCCGACTTGGTCGAGACGCTGAAGAACTGACAGCCGAATGGCTGGCCAATGCTTGGTATGATTTACGAAGCCGCTTCCTCATGGCTTTGCTTGACTGGACGATCGACTTTTTTAAGTGGCTGTTGAATTCACTGGAACGATTTATCTATGCAGTCGACGAATGGTTAAGGTTTCACAGTGGCGAAACTTGGATTTCAATTGTGGCCAAGGCGATCTTTGGAGTCGTTTGGTCGTTCTTGTCGTTCTTGATTCGCATTTATGTGAACCTGTTAATCGAACCCACTTTGCATCCAGTCAAACACTTCCCTGTGGTCACTGTGACTCACAAGATTTTCTTGCCGACAATCTTGGTGCTCCACGAAGCAATGAATGTGACATTAACGCCGTATCTTGGACGAGCGTTGGCGGAACCATTTATCTGGGTGACCATCTTTTTCCTTCCGGGGATTGCTGGCTTTTTGGTTTGGGAGTTAAAGGAAAATTGGAGACTGTATGATTCCAATCGAGTGCCCTCACTGCAGCCCGTTCCCATTGGGTCTCACGGTGAGACAGGTGGCCGGTTGCTTCGTCCCGGTTTTCATTCGGGTACGTTGCCAAAACTGTTTCGTAAACTGCGACGCCTAGAAACTTCTGAAGCATCGTTTGCCAGATTTAGTCAACGTCGAGCTCTTACGGAACAGTTGCATCATGCCGAACGAGATATCCGACGTTTTGCCGAGCGAGATTTAATTCGGCTGTTGAAACTCTGTGTGGCATGGCGAAACCATCAACCCACATGCGTTCATGTGCAGGCGTCTGCTAATAGCTTCCGGATTGAATTGAAGTGTTACACAATCAATGATGAATCGTTGGTCATTTTGTTCCAAGAACAAAGTCGCTGGATTGTCGCTAGCGTTTCTGAAGCGGGATGGTTGAATTCTGCGAATCCTGAAATGCGAAATAGTTTTGAAGCGGCTTTGCGAGGTTTCTATCACAAAGCCGGGGTGGATTTTGTGCGGGAACAAATGGAGCATCAGTTTATTCGCAACCATCCTTACGACTTCAATGACGCAGGGCTTGTGATTTGGCCAGAAGCTCAGTTCGACGTGCCGATTCGAGTTGACTTGTTTCGTCGGCATCAGCTTCGTCCAATCCCGGCAACGAAAGCCGCGGCATTCGGCCTGCAACCGATTTCTCGCGAAGCTGTTGTGTTTTCAGAAAATCCAATGAAATGGAAGGATTGGAAAGCCATTTGGGCGACTCCTGAAAACTCAGAATCTAGCCAGCCGCTGCCTTTGGCCTGTTTGCAGTCTGCATCAATGACATTGCTGAACCATCAACACGCTCCGACGTCGGAATAGTTTACGGCCATGCTATCGAAGTGCATTGCATTGAATGGACTGCGGCTGCTGACGTTGTCTGACTGTCGGCATGATTCCTGATCAACGCCATGCGGTTTCATTTACCGAGCTGCTGTTGAACGCGCTGCTGCTGAACGAGGCTGTTGAACGGCAGAAAATTGGGCTTGGTTTTTGTCTTCGACGGCGCGTCGTTTGTTTTCTACAATAGGCATGCAGTGTCGGTCAGATCGCTTTATTTCACAGGACAACACCGTGGCTCCCAATTCTTTGTTGCCTCGCGATGAATACATCGAGCAGGAATACTTCTTTCGGATCTACCGAGAACGGTTACTGGAAAATACGCCGTCTCAGGAAATCCTGAAGACGGTTCATGAAGAGATTTTAGCGACCACTTCTCTCCCCATGGCAATCGATATCCTGCACGCGGAGATCTTGCACAGCGGGCGAATTGGGTTGGCCATGCAACGTTTGAGTCACTATTTCACTCCGTTTCAGACGTTCGTGATCGATCGCGCCGAAGACGATGTGGCTCGCTTTGAGCAAATGGTTGGCTTGGAAATTATGGAGCGAGAAGCCAAGTATCGAACGGGCAACTGGTCACGCCAGGGGCTTTTTATCTATCAGTTCGAATGCTTGGCCCGTAACCGTTTGGGCTACCACGACGGCCTCACGGCGATCGCCAACGACCCAGCTTACGACGAACGCTGGAAGAAGTGGATTTTAAGCCTGCGAAGTCAGTTGGGAGCTTACGAACTGTCGGAGCTGATTTTTCGAGCGTCCGAACACTATCGAGCATTGCGGCACTCTCGGGAAACTCAAAATGCGAACGAAGCGGGTTCTGCGAGTGGGCAGGTGAGCGCAGCGGCTGATTCGGAGCCTGCTTTTTTTGGAGTCCAAGACGGGCGAATCGCCAAGGCCAATATTGGTCGAGACCCTTTGTATTTCTTTGCGGCCTTACAGCGGCAACTGAGTTACCCCGAGGTGCCATTGTCTAAAAAGGTTTACAGTGAAACCTTGTCGCCCATTCTGGAAGCTCGGTTAGTAAAGATCGAACAGCGACTGAAAATCGTGGAAATGGAGCAGAAGGGTGGCATTGATTTGACCAAGTTTTACAAGAAGGAAGACGGCAGTGTGCCAGAAGATTTCTCGGAATAGCCGTTCTGGTGAATCAACTGACCGCAAGTCTCCTGTGACCAAAATCGTTCGACAGCCAGCTGATTCCTGTCGGATTCCGAAATCTTGCAGCAGGCAACAAAGCACTCTTCCTAAGTAAATTTGCTGTTATACTGCGGAAATGCTGTCCATTCTTCTGACATTAGGAGTCGTTGTTGCCGTGATTTTCGGCATCATGTACTTCCGTTCCCCTGCTGATATCTGCCTGATGGGTGGGTTGACGGTTTTGCTTGTCGCTGGGGCGTTTGATCCTCCCACAGGTCCAGACGACCAGCGGCATGGTCTGACTGTTGTTCAAGGGCTTTCTGGGTTTGCTAACCCCGGAGTTCTCACTGTGGCGGTTTTGTTTATCGTGGCCGACGGTTTGCAACGCACGGGGGCATTCGCGTGGATGGCCATGCAGCTACTGGGAGTTCCCAAGGGGACTCGATCTGCTCAATTTCGAACCATGGCTCCGGCGGCTCTGCTCAGCGCATTTTTAAACAACACTCCGGTTGTGGCCCTGATGATGCCGGTTGTCAGTGACTGGTCTCGAAAGCATCGCATTAGTGTCAGCCATCTGTTTATGCCGTTAAGTTATGCTGCCATTTTGGGCGGCATGTGTACGTTAATTGGCACCAGCACAACGATTGTGATCAACGGCAAGCTTGAAGAAAAACTGGGACTGTTTGAACAAGCGTGGGTTGGAGTCCCCGCAATGGTGTTTGGCATTGCCTTTTTGTTGTTGTTCACGGAACGCCTGTTGCCGTCTCGAAGTCCCGCCTTCACCGCCAGCGAAGATCCTCGAGAATACACATTGGAAATGGAAGTGGCCGCGGATAGCCCGTTGGTTGGCAAGACCATTGAAGCTGCTGGATTAAGACATCTTCCGGGAATGTATTTGATGGAAATCGACCGAGCTGGCCACGTGTTGCCTGCGGTCAGTTCGTCGACTTTGCTCCAAGGTGGTGACCATTTGGTGTTTGTTGGAATCGTTGAATCGGTTGTCGATTTACAAAAAATTCCTGGCCTGAAACCAGCCACTGATCAACTGTTTAAGTTAAATAGTCCTCGATCACAACGTTGTCTTACAGAAGCTGTTGTCAGTAGTCGCTATCCGTATTTAAGAATGACCATTCGAGCGTCTCAGTTTCGAACTCACTACAACGCCGCCATTATTGCGGTGAATCGTGATGGAATTCGGCTGCCTGGAAAAATTGGCGACATTCAATTGCAGTCCGGCGACACGTTGCTATTGGAATCGAATTCCGATTTTGCAGCTCAACAACGCAATTCTCGCCACTTTTTTCTGGTGCGAGAAGTAGAAGGGTCTGCTCCCGTTCAGCATGAGCGAGCATGGATTGCTCGAGCCATTCTTGCCAGCTTTATTGTGGCTGCTTCAACATTCGGTGCGATGGGAATGGAAGATGCTGCGTTACTCGCCGCGTTACCTGCCGCATTGTTGATGATCTTTTGCCGTTGTACGGGCGCCAATGATGCTCGCAAATCCATTGATTGGTCCGTGATTGTGGTAATGGCTGCAGGGCTGGGAATTGGTGAGGCAATGAATGTCAGCGGAACCACTGACTTTCTTGTCAGTCATATGATGGCATTGATCCAGTTTCTGGGAGGCGGGCATCTGCTGATGATGGCGATGATCTTTGCAGTGTCTGTGATGCTTACCAACATGATTACCGCGAAAGCTGCTGGTGTCTTGGTTTTGCCAATTGTGCTTGCGGCAAGCGATGTGATGAATGTGGATTCACGTCCGTTGATTATCGCTTTGATCATGGGAACGGCAGGTAGCTTTGTCACTCCGTTTGGCTATCAGACCAACATGATGGTTTACGGTCCCGGAGGATATCGTTCATCGGATTATCTTCGCTTGGGGATTCCTTTGAGCATCATTGTGGGGATCACCACCATTGTGATTGCTCCGTTTGTGTGGCCGTTCGTGCGGTAGCTTCGAATGCACTTTTGCATGGAGCTTCAACGCGTCGTGTGGTTCCAATCGTGAGCCTTAAAGTCAGTCGCATTGGAGCATGATTTGGCTGCTCAACCAAAGAACGGGCTGGCCTATTCGAAGATGTTCAGGTGAGATGCGTTTTCTTTGGTCAAGCCCACTTGTTTTGCTCGGCATGACAGTTCGTTCAACGCGGCTTGCCCCACGTTTCCAAGTTCTACTGTCCAGTCGTTAACATACAGATCGACGTGTTGCATTAAGACCGCGTCGTTAAATTCCTGAGCATAGCGTCTCATGGTTGGTAGAGCTGATTCGGGATCTGATTTCGCGCACAGAATGCTATCTTGAATCACAGATTGAACTCGACGAATCACATTGTCAGGCAAACTTCGATGGGCCAAGATTCCTCCCAAGGGAAGGGGTTGCTTGGTCGTGGATTCCCAGCGACTTCCCAAGTCTTCCACCAAACTTAAACCTTCTTGCTGCCACGTAAAACGACCTTCATGAATACACACTCCGAAGTCCGCTGATTGGTTCTGTAAAGACGGCATGATGTCTGAGAAAACGGTGTGTTCAATGGTTGTGGTTTCAGGGTAAAACAACCGGAACAACATCGTCGCAGTGGTGTGTTGACCTGGGCAAAGAGTGACCTGAGATTCATTTAACGGAACTGTGTTGGGCTTCGCTGCGAGCAGTAGCGGACCAACTCCAAAACCCAGTGCAGACCCACTGGGCAAAACATACCATTGATCGGCCAAGACCAACGCCGCGTGAAAGCTAGACTTGGCTACGTCGAATGAATGGTGAAACAGCCCATCGTTGAGCTGCTGAATATCTAAAAGCTGAACGTCGAATTCCAGTCCTTGCCAATCAACCAGTTGGTTGATCAAGGCGTGAAATGCGAATGTGTCATTTGGACAAGTGGAAATGGCCAATCGGATCGGGGCAGTCATGATAGGTAGTCCAACAGTACGTCACTGGCAGCTTGGATGGCGGCCTTGGAATTCCAGTTTTTGAAGTCGCGATCTCCCGCAACATTACTGATGCCTCGAATGGCAATCAACGGCACCCCTGATGTATGGCACGCCAATGCCACGGAATATGTTTCCATCTCTTCAACAACTGCATCTGGGTAAGTGGCTCGGCGAATCTCGGCTTCTTCGGTGCAGCTTGATGCAGACATCACGCTCAAAAATTTTCCTGCCGGAATGGTGCGATCTGCCGTTGAAGGAACAGTTGATGGCTGCAGGGAAATTTGATTCGGTGTTTGGAGATGAATGTCTCGGTTGAAACGCTGAAAGCCCATCTGCTCAGCTGACTGATACCGGCTTCCTTCGCCGACTCCCACACCATGTTGCACGGCAGCTGTGGCAATGATGGTGTTAGGTGAGGCAACTTGTAATTGCATTGCTGGATTGGGAGCTGTGAAATTGGGAGCTGTGAAATTGGGAGCCGTGATGGCTTCAGCGTTTAGCAGCCCGGCAATCCCTAACAAAAACACTTGGTCCGGTTGGATTCTGTTCAATAGAACCGTGGTCCCAATGGCAGATGCCACTAAACCGACTCCACACACTTCCACCGTGACTTCACGATGGGTTGGCCACCGATCGTTGATGGATTCACGAAACAGTTCGTGTTCTGTGTCTGATGGGATAAGAACGAGTGATTTCATCCGAAGGGTTCCGTCGAAGCGTGCTTGAACGACTCGTCAAAGAAGATGGAAGTGAAAACCGTTGATTGCGAACTTGAACCATTCACAGTGAATTCTTTGTTGAACGTCCAGCGACGCAGATCGTCAGGATGCTGGTTTTCTGTGTTCAACAGCTAGACATTGAGTTCCACGGTTGCCCATTGTCCAAAGTTTTCCTCGACGGACACAGTCAGAGTCTGAACGGTCGGTACTTCATCAAGCTTCAGGCTTGCGATGAGTTCCCGTCCAAACCAATCCGCAATGAGTTCGGCAGTGGTGTTTGCCAGTGGCATGATTTCACAGTCTTCACTGGGAAACACCCAACGTCGATCTTCAAATGTCGAAGTCACTTCCTTGCCGTCAGTCGATGGGATGACTTTGATCAATGGGTGAAATTCGGGCAGCAGAACCTTGTGATCCAAACGCTGCACCAAAGCCATGCAATGGTCTCGTAAAGCGATGAAGTCGAAGACGTATCCGTTTTCGTCCAGTTGTCCGCTGGCTTTCAAGTCGACTCGCCAATTGTGCCCGTGCAGTCTCTCGCAAACGTTGCCGTTAAATGTGATGAAATGAGCTGCACTAAAAACGAGTGAATCTTTGGTGACTGACGCTTCAAATTTCTTCGTCATGGTTTGCATTTCGTGAACTGCATGGATGATTCGGATAAGTCGCAGCTGATGATTTCAGACCGCAGCGCACAAAACAGGATTGCTGCAATCAAATCTGCCGTGGTGCCAGGGTTCCGTTGATGTCCATCATCAATCAAGTATGTGTGCAACGCGTTGTATGCGATCTGCCCTTGGCTTTCGAACGGCCAGCCCGCTGAAAGTGTTTTCTGGGCCAATTTTTGTGCGGTGTCGGCAATCTGAGAGCCGCATTTTCGGACGATCAAAGAGTCTGGTTGTGATGCCAAAATTTGGACGGCCACCCAGCCCAGCCGATCCTGGTGATGTGAAGTCCAGCTGGCCGTTTCCAGCAACAGGCTCACTCCTGTATCAAAGACGAAAGCATAATCGGTACAGTACTGCTCGGCGATGGAATCACGATCGGCAGCCAACTGCATGCATTCCAATAAAGCCACCGTAGGACGACCTGCAACGTCCTGTTCCGCAACTCTGCCTAGCCCACCAGCGGAAGTCATGCGGATCGCTTCGTATAATCGCACCGCATCACTTACCGACGCCTGCGAAAGCAGATCGTGAATTTCGGTCTTCGCGTTTGACCAGTCTTGCACGGCACACAAGGGAGCCAACAGCAGAATGATTCCAAGGTTTGTGTTGTGGCCGACGACTTGCTGAGTGGCCGCAACAGCATTCAGAATTCTCTGGCCAATCTGCTGACAAGACACGTCGGCGAGAATCGGTGAGATGGCTTCTGCGGACTTTAGAAAATCACCACAGTGTGTATTGGAAAAACTGTGATCTGGTGACACATTGCCTGGTTTGCTTGCGAGCACTTCGAGGCGGCAGGCTTGGCGAACAAAATGAGATATCTGGTTCTTTGAGTGTGACGTCATTCCAGAACACTTCAATGAACAAGCCCGGAAGGCAACACAACCCGTTGACCGGTGATTGTATTGCCTTCCGGGCTGTATCCGTGATTCACAATCAGCAACGAACTGCTACCGCGTCAAGAAATGAGGGAGCTTAGTTGCCATTTGAAGACAAAGGCATGTAGCCTTCCAGTGCGGAATTGCCTCGAAAGATCGTGAATTTCAGCTGCCGAATTCTTCTCAACCGATCGCTATTCAGAATGTATTCCAAGTTACCGTCATTCAGTGTTTCGAAGCCATCTAAGCCCAAAAGGAAGTCTCCTTCTTTGATTCGATGTCTGGCCGCCAAGCTATTGGGTTTGACGGCTGCAACTCGAAGACCACCTGTGTACTCGGAAGGCAACCTCGATTTTTCTCGAGCGGTGAGGTTGACCAGTGTGAGGCCAAACTTCGCTTGAACTCGACGACGAACGCTGGTGAGCTGATTTGTTTGTCGTGAATTCGATACTGGTTGCACGGGAACGCCGTGTTGGTAGGCTGTTTGTCGCGACTGAGCGACGACTTGTTGGCCGTGACCAACGATGAAGTTCAGAGTGACAGATTCACCATTGCGGTCGACAGCGACTTCTACTTCTTGTCCAACAGGAAGGTCTAGCAGACTACGTTCCCAATCAGCATTGTCGTGAATGACGATACCGCGGACACTGCGAATTGTGTCTCCCTTTTGAATGCCGCACTGTTGAGCCGCACTGCCAGAAGCAATGCTTTTCACAACCAGTTTTTGGTCTTCTGGCGACTTGACATCATTCGCAAATACGCCGTGAGAAACTCGGTTCAATCGTTCTGTGCTCAGCAGTCGAGCCACTGTGCGGCGAGCATCATCAATCGGAATGGCAAAGCCAATTCGTTGAGCACCCGCTCGAATTGCCACGTTGATTCCAATGACTTCACCAAGCAGATTAAGCAACGGCCCCCCGCTGTTTCCAGGATTGATACTGGCGTCGGTTTGGATCAGATTTTCGTAGGCTTGTGTTTCGTCGACTTCGACATCCCGCCCCAGTGCACTGACAATCCCAGATGTGACTGTGTGTCCATAGCCAAACGGATTTCCAACGGCAAACACTTGCTCAGCCAATTGTACGTCTGTGCTGGTGCCCATTGACATGACTGACAAAGGGCTACTGGCTTTCACCTGAATGATGGCCATGTCTTGCTTGCGGTCGAACGAAACGGGACGAGCCAACAGTGTTTCGCCGTTATGCAGAGTGACTGTGATCACGTCGACATTTTGAATCACATGATAGTTGGTAACGATGTAGCCACGTTCATCCACGACGATGCCAGTGCCCATGCCAGTGACTTTGCGAGGTTTCGCGGTAAAGAATCGCGTGTCAGTGTCTTCGACTCCGCTTTTTTCCGTGTGGATATTTACCACACAGTCTTGGCATTTCTTCACCGCTTTGACAAGCGGAGTGTCCCGAGGGTCTTGCTCAACGACAATAGGGCTTGAATTGGATGCGGCTACGACAACGTCTTCTGCGGCAATCGAAAATGATTGAGCAGTCAGGCAAATCGCAATTGCCACCATCACTCGTTGTATCTGAAACAACATGCAGAACCTGCTTCTTCGTCGCCAAGGCACCAATTCCGCAGTATCCATTTACACTGCGGTGTCACCGGTTGTTTCGGCAACCCGGAATTTTGCGCTTGAACACCGGGTATGGCACACACAAACTTTACCAGCGTTACTATTGTGTGAAGATAGGCTGTCTAATCCGACTGTCATTGTGGCTGCAGGCAAGAATGATTTAGAAAGTCGCCTGCCGCTCAAGCCTGCGCTATTTGCTATGGAGATCCCCACCCAATGAAGCACTGCGCGACAGACTGGCCAGCAGTCTCTGCGACGCGATTCTTGCAGTGGCGAATATTGCCCAAGCAGGCAGTCGTGAAAAGATTTTGAGTCGCCCAAATGGTTCAGCGACAACTGGCAGTGACTACATTTCTTGTGATCCATGGTGACTCGAAAGTGCATCAGAAGCGGAATGAAGTTCAGTGAAATGATGGCACACTGTCAGATCATTCCGGTTGCGTAAACTGGGCTGCAAAGTGAGAAGCCCGATATCGAAGATTTTGAGAAGCATCCAGTGTTGTACGCAGCAGTTGTTCTCTGTTTTTCAAGCTGTTCGCAGGTGTTGAAGGCGTCAGGCACTTTCTCAAGTGGCCGAGGTTGCGAGCGATCACAGGCTGGTTAGGCCACGTTCGAATTGGGTGTTTTGTGAGCCGTCAAAACGGTACAGAGGTGGTGTTGGTTAAAATGAGGGCAGCGATTGGTTTCAGGCGAAATCGGAAAACTGCGGTGATTCAATGTCATCAAGCCCCTCGTTTGAACTAGCATGAAGCCGCTTTATTGTTTACACAATTGCGTTTGTTTCTGTATTCGCATGGCGGCGTCCTTTTAATCAACTTGAGAATGCTATGGTTCCGCCGAAATCCAATGACACAGCCATCACTGAGGCTCGACAAAAACTGGCAGCAAAAGATATTCCTGCAGCGATTCAGGTTCTGGAAACTGGTTCTCAGGAATCCCCAGACGATTGCGCAATCTTTGAACTGTTGGGCAAGTGTTACTTTGCGAAAAAACGCTATCCAGACGCGATCAGTGCCTTTGAAAAAGTCACTCGCTTAATGCCTCAAGTGGCATCTGGTTGGGTCAATCTCGGTGCGACTCAAAATGTGCTAAAAGACTTTGCTGGGGCCAGTAAGAGTTTGCGAAAAGCATTGAGATGCGATCGGCAGTCTGCGGCTGCTTATTACAACCTAGGCATCGCTCAAAAAGGTCTGAAGATGAATTCCAACGCAGTGTCTGCGTATCAGGAAGCCATCAAGATTTCTCCTAAGTTGGCAGAGGCCTACGCGAATTTGGCCAACATGTTTATTGACATGAAGAACAACAAACAGGCCACCAGAACGTTAGAAGCGGGACTTAAGGAATGTCCCCAAGATCGCAAGATCGCATTGTTGCTTAAGAAAGTGCTTGGGCTGACAGACGAAGCCAAGCGAGCCGTCGCACCTTTGGGGCGACTTGTGGACGAAGCCGAATTAGCAAAGAAGCAGATTCGCACTGCCAAACGTGACCTGACGCCAGGTGAAAGACAAGTTGAACGCATCTTGTTGAAGGATCGTAGCAAAGAAATTCGAGACAATTTTCCAGCTCTGATCAAGCTGTTGGACCACGACCTGACTCAACAAATTCATGCCCTACATCTGGCAGCGTTGCAGAGAGACGAACGAGGTGAAGGGACAGGTCATTATCATGAAATGACCGAAACCTTAAGCGTCTTAGAAGAGTGGCGCAGAGATAGTCTCGACACAGCAGCTGAAATTCGAGGTCATCTGGAGCAGACAGACCCTGGAATTTGATTCTCATAAGGCATGTTGAACATCACTGTGTTTTTTTGCCCATTGTGTTTTTGCCCACCGTGTTCTTTTGCCCACTGTGATCATTGATTACGAGCAGTCCGCAATCTCCGACGGAACGAAAAACTTCCCAGCACTGGCTAGGTAAACTCTTTGATTTCGTGTGTGCCAGTTTTGACTGTTCGCAACCACGCTTGTGCGGCTGGAGGGGACTTCTAAGAGGGGGCTTCTAAGAGGTCTTAGTCGGTTCTGTTCTCGAAAAATGAGGCTTCCAATCGTTGCGGGATGGTAAATTTGGCTAAAAACGGTGAGAGCGAAGCATTTTATGAGTCACTATTTGATTCGAATGACGTTTAATCTAAAACGTTAAGCTGTTTTTGTTTCGTTGTTTACTTACAAAGGGAATGCTGATGAGAACTCGAAGACGCGGATTTACATTGATTGAATTGTTGGTGGTCATCGCGATCATTGCAATTTTGGTGGCACTTTTGCTCCCTGCGGTCCAGCAAGCTCGAGAAGCGGCTCGCCGGACTCAGTGCAAAAATAACTTGAAACAGCTGGGACTGGCCCTGCATAATTACCACGATGTACACCGTACGTTCCCACCAGGAACAATCGGTGATGGACCAGTTGCCACGGCGCAAAATGCTGTTCGCGAATATGGCTGGAACTGGACAGTTTATGTTTTGCCATTTGTTGACCAGGCTCCACTGTTCAATCAGCTGAATCCTGGAACCACCCTTGCAGAAGACGCATTTTTGAGTGCCACATTGGCACCTCTGATGCAGCAGCTATATCCTGCATTCCGTTGCCCCTCTGATACCGGGCCGGATACAGCCGCGGACGCGAACCGTGTCTTCCCTGGCGATTTCGTGGTTAATGGCGGCGACTCTTTTTCAGTGAGTAATTATGCGGCCGTGAATAGCAGCAACGTTCCCGATCAGACTCCCGATGGAGCATTCGCTCACGCAAGTAAGACTCGGATTCGAGACATTACGGATGGAACAAGCAATACGTTCGCAATTGGCGAACGTGCTTGGGAACTTCCTGAGACTGGTGGCGGACTCTATACCGCCCGTGCAGCGCTCATGTTCTTGAATGAAGCGCCTGCAAGTACAAGCCCAGCCAATGAAAACTTTGGTCTGCTTGAATCTCATGGAACGGGTTGTGCTTCGATTAACGCGACCGGTGCGATTGTGAATTGTGCTCGTCGAACTGCCTTTAGCAGCCGACACGTCGGGGGGGCTCAGTTTTTACTCATGGATGGTGCTGTACGATTCGTCAGTGAAAACATCGATCATAACCCGTCGGTTACAGAGGCCGTTGATAGTACATACGAACGGTTGCTGGCAATGAATGACGGTCAGGTGGTGGGTGAGTATTAATCTCACTTTCGTGACTCAACTGCTATCTTCTCATCCTGAGCATGGCCGATTTGTGGTCATGCTCATTTTTTTCGTGTCAATTTTGATTGATCAATTTCATGAAACACTCGTCGTTTTACTGTTTCGCCATATTCACACTGTCAATCGGACTGCTCGGGTGTGGTGGTGCCTCAGACCTGCCTGAACTGGGAACTGTTTCCGGAACAGTCACACTGGATGGTGAGCCTGTCGCCGATGCAAAAATCCAGTTCCTTCCAACAGAAGGTGGACGACCGTCTTTCGGCACGAGCAATGCCGAGGGAGTCTTTACACTGAATTACAATGCCGCTTCGCCAGGTGCGACGATTGGACCGCATATCGTCACGATCACTACGTTCAAACAAGAAGAATTGGAACCAGGGGTTCCTGGCTATCAACCTGGAGTAGAAGAAAGGATTCCGAAGAAGTATTGGGAGAACAGTGAACTGAAACAGATTGTCAAAGCTGGAGACAATCAAATTGATTTCGCTCTTACTCAGTAGGAGTCATTTCATATCCACAATCTGCAGATGTGGCAAGTTCGACTCTTGGCGGAGCTTGCT
>CAYTUE010000057.1:0-6486 GCA_964441085.1 uncultured Planctomycetaceae bacterium | reverse complement strand
TGCGCGAAGGCAGCAGCGATGCATTCTGATTGTGAGTACGATTTACAGAACGTTGTTACCGTTGAGCTTTCCGAGACAGGCTGATTCTTTTGCGTTGAACGTCGACTTCCATTACGGTCACTTTCACAATATCACCACACTTCACTTCTTTGGCGGGATCTTCCACAAAGTGATCGGCCAACTGGGAAATATGAATCAAACCATCTTGGTGTACGCCAATGTCTACGAAGGCTCCAAAATGAGTCACATTGGTGATGACTCCTTCCAGCTTCATGCCTTCTTTTAAGTCACTGACTTCGTGCACTGATTCGCTGAACGTGACTGCTCGAAATTCAGCTCGAGGATCTCGGCCAGGACTTGCCAGTTCGTCCAAAATATCTTTCAACGTGTATTGCCCAACGACTTCGGAAAATAAACTTCGATCGATTGCTGATACGACCTGTTGATTTCCAACCAATTGTTCCACTGGCTGCTGAATGGCTTTGGCAATTTGGTTCACCACTTCATAGCTTTCGGGGTGAACACCGCTGTTATCCAACGCATGTTTGCCGTTTCGAATTCTTAAAAATCCGGCCGCCTGCTGATACGCTTTGGGCCCCAGTTTGGCAACTTTGAGTAGTTGTTGTCGAGTCGTAAAACGGCCGTTGGTATCACGGTACTTCACAATGTTTTCTGCAATGGTTGAACCGATCCCTGCGACGTACGCCAATAAAGCAGGACTGGCCATGTTTACATCGACTCCCACAGAATTCACACATGATGCGACTTCTCGATCGAGGGCTTTTCTTAACGCCGCTTGGTCCACGTCATGCTGATATTGTCCCACTCCGATTGCTCGTGGGTCAATTTTCACTAATTCAGACAAAGGGTCCTGCAAGCGATGAGCAATACTAATGGCACCTCGCACGGTTAAATCCAAATCCGGATATTCTTTGCCCGCCAATTCACTCGCAGAATACACGGATGCACCCGCTTCGCTGACGATCACTTTGGTGATTTGCAGATCGTTGGCTTTGAGCAGCTTGGTGACAAACGCATCCGTTTCTCGAGACGCCGTTCCATTGCCAATGGCAATCAATCCGCAGTCGTGTTTCTTTAGCAATGCCAACACGATCTTTTCTGCTGCGGCCACATCGTTTTTCGGAGGCACGGGATAGATGGTGGTGTTTTCTAAAAATCGACCCGTACCATCCACGATAGCAATTTTGCATCCTGTACGAAATCCGGGGTCGATGCCCATCGTCACCTGAGGCCCCGCAGGCGCGGTCAACAAAAGTTCACGAATGTTTGAAGCAAAGACAGAAATGGCTTCCACATCGGCTTTCTGCTTGAGCTGCTGCATTGTGGCAGATTCCGAGGCAGGCATGAGCAGTCGCTTGTAGCAATCTTTGACTGTGTCTTTCAGCGCATCGGCAAACGCAAAGTTGGGATTCTTAATCAGCTTCTGTTCTAGCTTTGGCAGAACATCGTCTTCTTCGACATCAACAGATAACTTTAAAACTCCATCTGCTTCGCCACGCTTCATTGCAAGAAATCGGTGAGACGGAATACGGGATACGGGTTCGTTGTGATCAATCCACTGTTCAAATTTTTCGGCTTCGTCTTTTTTTCCTCGCTTCAATTTGCATGTCACCTGTCCCCGTGTTGTTCTGTCGTTCATCCATTGTCGTAATGCGGGTTGTTCGGCCCATGCTTCGGCGACGATATCACAGGCTCCCGCCAAAGCGTCTTGCCCAGATGTGACTCCCTTTTCTGAATTCACATACTGCGCCAAAATTTTGTCGATGCTGCCATTGGTTGCTCCTTGAGCAATCAGAAGATCTGCCAAAGGTTGCAAACCTTTTTCTCGAGCAGCGGTGGCTCGAGTTTTCCTTTTAGGCTTGTATGGAAGATACAGATCTTCCAATTGCTGCTTGTCATGACAGTCGATGATTTGTTTCTTCAACGTTGCGGTTAACTGCCCTTGGCTGTCGATCGTTTTTAAGATTGTCTTTTTGCGATCGGCCAGTTCCTTCGCCAGAGTCAAACCGTCTTCGATCGTTCGCAACTGTTGTTCGTCTAAGCCCTGAGTGGCTTCTTTCCGGTAACGAGCGATAAAGGGCAATGTATTGCCTTCTTCCAGCAGGTCGAGTGCCGCTTGGACCTGACACGTGGCGACTTGGCCCTCTGAAGACGAAAGCTGCTTCGCAAGTCGGACGGCCAGTTCTGGAAGATTGAGTAAGTTGAATTCGGTCATGATCGTATCAGTTGTAAAAGCGGCTGAATGAAACAGCAAAAGCGAACGGGCTAAAAACGAACGTGCAAGGCAGACCTTGTGCGCTCACATAAGTCTGTGGAAACACGCCGCCTGCGGATGCCCGAGAACCCGAATTGTGTGTGACAAATTTTAGGTTAAGCCAATGTGGTGCTGGCTTAACTGTTCGCTGCCGTTTTCGGTGATCAAATAGTTGTGTTCAAACCGCATGCCGCCTACTCCTTCAATGTACAGCCCCGGTTCGATGGTGACCACATCGCCCGTGCGAAGGACATCTGAACTTTCGGGAACCAAAATAGGTGGTTCGGGGTGTTCCATGCCGAGTCCATGTCCGCAATGATGAGACAATGCAGGATATTCCCGGCTGATGAACTCTGCAGAAGCCAGTTCATAGATGGTCTGTCCTGTTGCGCCGGTTTTCAAACCTGCTGCGGCCGACTTCAGTGCGGCGTCGCATGCTTCGAATTGCTTCACAGCGGCATCGGAGGGCGTTCCCACGGCCATCGTGTTGGTGAAATCGCTACGGTAGCCGTCAATGATCACACTGTAGTCAGCGATGAATAAATCACCATCTTGTAATTTGTCGTTGGTGGGCAGTCCTCCCGCTTTATGCCGTCCCGCATTGTTGGCTCGAAAATCGCCATACACACAACACGCCTGTCCTGCTGTGCGAATGGCTTCATTTTGAATGATCAAATACAAATCAAGTTCAGTCATTCCCGGCTGAATGGCGGCCATGGCAGCCGCATGACCGGCGTCTCCTGCTTGCATGCAGCGTTTTAGTAATTGCACTTCGTCTGGAAGTTTTTGCCGTCGAAGATCTCGAATCACGGCTCCGAGTGTGACTAGGCTTTCTCCATCAGCATTCGTGAAACCATCAAATTCAGTCACAGAATACTGGCTGACAGCTGTGGCAACGAATTCGCAAACCCCTTCGCATTCGATGAGACCACGACCGCTGCTGTAGTCGCCTTGACGAGCCTGAAGAGCCGAAACTAAAGCGGCGTCTCGATTCACTACAGATTTCTTATGAGTGTACCATGGCCAGATTTCTTCCGACGTTGCGTGAACATCACAGGTGCATGTGCGGCGAGTAAAGTTATCGGCCAACAAGATTGAACTACCGTCTCGGCGTAGCAATAACAGTGCCTTTTGATCAGCAGAAAAGCTTAACGGATTGACTCGAAAGCCACAGAAATATTGAACGTGTCGAGCATCGCCGATCAGTACCCAATCGATTGCCGATGGTAATCGGTTCCAGAGATTCTGTTGGCGTTGTTGACAACCTTCTAAAGTCAGCATGAGTGGGCCTTTGATATTTGAAACAAGTGAATGAAACGAAGAGCAAAATGAATCAAGGACTACTTGGATGCAAAGTAGTCTTCAACAGACTTTAGTAAAGGATTGATCGCTCGCTCTTGAATATCGTGAGGAGGTTTCCAATCAAACCACTGGTAGCCTTCGTGTTCAGTGACTTTAATCTTCACATCGTTCTTCAGTTCGGCAAGATAGACCAACAGAGTTTTGTCGACTTCCGTTTCATCTAAGCCGTATCGTTTTCCGGGCACCTTGTAGCTGACTTCATATCGAAAATCAGTGAAGACATTGAGGTCGGCTTCTGAAATTCCGGTTTCTTCAACCAGTTCTCGAAACGCGCACTGTTCATCCGTTTCGCCGGGATCCACATGACCTTTGGGAATATCCCAGCGGCGAGCATGCTTCATCAATAAAAATGAACGAACTGGATTGCCTTTAACAATCATAAAACCGCAAGAACGAGGTGTCTTCATGTTTGCTTGTCTGGAGAGTTAAGGATGGAACCGTTGAAGAAAAGTGAGTGAACCCCAAATGCGTTGTTCGGCGTCATGGACGCCAACAAAGGTCAATTCCGAAGTTGTTGATGTGCTCGGCTCAAAATAGCAGCCTGCATGGCTTAACCTGGAGGAGGAAAATCGGGGTGAAATGGAGTGCTGGACATTCGCTGATTGAGATGTTCGGGGCGAGTGGTAAAGGGAGATTGACGGGGCGCCCCGTTCGGTCCAAAGTAGTCTTGGAAAGTCCATTCGTTCACTGGAAACGCCAGATCCTTCCAAGGAATGCTCTGCTGATCGGCTTGAAAAAGCTGAACATCCAGACTTTCCTGACCATTGTGAAAGTCTGCTGAGGTCATGTTGGCAAGGTAAACAAGATGAACTTGGCCAATGCGAGGAATCGAATAAGTGGCAAACAGCCGGTCGATTTCTACGGTTGCCCCGGCTTCTTCGTGCACTTCGCGAGCCGCCGCTTCTTCCGCTGTTTCACCGATTTCCATGAATCCTCCTGGCAATGTCCAAAAACCATACCGAGGCGGAATCGCTCGTCGACACAGCAAAATTTGTTGCTGCCAGAAGCAGATGGCCGAAACGATGATTCGAGGATTTTCGTAGTGAATCCATTCGCATCGGTCGCACACCATTCGCTGAACAGAATCTCCCTCTGGGACCTTCTTGCGAAAATTTGTAAACTGTGAAATCGGGATATTCATTGCAGCCCAAAATTGTCTCAAAGTGTTTTTCGCAGCAGATGATAGCGATCTTGCAGCACACGTCGAGATCCCTCGATTACCAGTTAGGGCAACTCATGAAATGAAGCTGCCGAGTCTGGATAAGAGTGCAGGGATGCGTATTGCGTTCGCTCGTAAGGCCGCAGCGATGCTCAATTGCCGCGCTCGTAAGTCCGCAGCGGTGCATTGGTTGCCGGAACTCCTGATGTCGTTGATCGTGGCGTTTAGAAACCGATGAAACGGCAGTACGCAACAAATCGCCTGTTTGAATGACTCAAACGAACTCTATCCTTGAACTTCAGGCACAGAAAAAATCGAGTGGATGCGAAACTCGATTGTCAGCCATTAGGTAGGCTTCAATTGATGATGGGCGAGTCGGAAAATTCGCAGCCACTGTTCGCCACCTTTATCTAAAGGGAATGGACGGCAGCGGTTTGCGAGTCCTTTTGACAGCATTCAGTCTGATACGGACTATAGTTCGTACGCGTGACATCCATGCCTGACCGAATCTCGTAGTGAATCCCTCGCCACGTCACGTCACGTCACGTCAGTGAGAACATAGGCTCGGACCAACGCCAGGAGATGTACTACCTGAGTCACTGGTGCAGCGATCATCAGCTTGATGGGCGAACTGAGCGTTCCGACAGACCGATTCTGCAAATGGCGATTGACTTGTTTTTCTGATCGAATCATCAACCAGCCAGCCACAATTCCGAATGTGGCCAGCGCGGCGAAACCGATTCCTGCGGACAGAAAATCTCTTTGTGCTAAGGCAACGACGCTTAGCATGGTATCAAGAACAAGCACCGAACCGGAAAGCAATCCGAAGATCATGATAGTCGTCCACGCGCTGTGGTAGTAACGGAGCCCTTGAAGTTGCCGAGTGATAAAGCGAACGCACCATGGGAACGTTGCAGATTCAGAATTCGGCATCGTTGCCGCCGCGACAAATTCGACGCGTTTTCCTTCTGCAAGAACCTCGCTGGATGCAAGAGTATCTTCCACTAAAGCCCGCGACCACTTGTCTGCCAATTCAGCTTTTTCGTAAACGTCTCGACGAATTGCGAACGCTCCCCCCCAACCAATACCAAACACGACCATCTGCAGTACTGCGGCAGAATTCCAGATGTGTCTGACATAATTGGCAATGGTGTGAGTCGGAGGAGCATACCA
The DNA here is from genome assembly GCA_964441085.1 of uncultured Planctomycetaceae bacterium. GTDB lineage: Bacteria > Planctomycetota > Planctomycetia > Planctomycetales > Planctomycetaceae > Fuerstiella. The sequence continues at coordinate 517 of CAYTUE010000057.1, read as the reverse complement.
GCGAATTCCACACGCCGCTCCGACGCTGTCGTTGTTGAGTGGAGCGATCACATCCTTCAGCCAGCTCGGGTATGGAATAGTGTCAGAATCTAGCCACGCGTAGGCTTCGCAGGCATTCGAACATGCGGTAATGCCCTGAATTAACGCCGAGTTCTTGAGACTGGACGTTTGTTGCGAGACATTCAAAATCTCAATATTCACGTTGTCGCAGTTCATGTCTTGGTACACGCGATTGACGATGTCACACGCAGGGTCAATCTCACTGTCGACAATAATTTGTATTTCATGACTGGGATAATCAAGAGACATCAAGCCACGCAAACTCTCTTCCAGAAACGGATCTGCTCCACGCAAAGACATAATGACACCCACGTGAGGGTACTGAATGTCTTTTTTGGGCCGATGCGAATTGCGATACAGGTTGACAAACTGATTGGCCCAAACAATCTGAACCACCATGATGAGAAGCAGCACTGCAGAAAGTATGGAAACCGCGAAGAGCATGAATGTGTCTATT
>CAYTUE010000056.1:18759-26376 GCA_964441085.1 uncultured Planctomycetaceae bacterium | reverse complement strand
TTTGAGTCCTTGACCACTGAGCGCATCGACTAATGCATCATCACTTAACGGCTTGCTCTTGTTTTCGTTGTCGATGAGTTCTTGCAGCTTGATTCGAATGGTATCCCATGCCACAGACTCACCATTGGCTGCTTGAGTCCCGCCGCCAAAGAATCGCTTTAACGGAAACTGACCTCGAGGAGTTTGAATCCACTTTTCATCCACCGCCCGAGAAACTGTGGTCACGTGAACTCCCACTTTGTCTGCAATCTGCTGCATTTTCAGAGGCGAAATGTGCTCGGGCCCCAAGTTCAAAAAATCCGTTTGGTGGTCAATAATTTCTTGAGCCACCTTTTTGACGGTGCTGTATCGCTGTTCAATCGATTCGATTAACCAGCGCGCAGATTCCACTTTCTTTTTGATCCATTCCTTTGTTTCCGCCGTCGGGTTGTCTCGCAGCATCTTTGCATAGCGAGGACTGATTCGAAGCTCCGGAACGTACTCGTCTAACAAGCGAACGACGTAGTTTCCTTTGTCATCTTTTTCGACGGCTAAATCTGGTGTCACTCGCTGTACCGGTCGCTGTTCAAAGCCTCGACCAGGGTACGGATTCAAAGTCTGAATCTGTTCGATTCCTACCTTGATCATATCAATACTGTAACTGGTCGCCTTTTGAATCACTGGTAAGCGGTTGTAAGCAATGTCTTCGAAATGATCTTTTACGAGAACGCGCATCACTTCATAAAACGGCATGCGATCTGTGATCTGTAGCAAGAGCATTTCACTTTGATCACGGGCTCCCACGCCGGGAGGATCCAAAGTCTGAATCACTTTCAGAACTTCTTCCGAATCTTCATTCGAAACGTTTTGGTCGTAGACTCGATTAAATTGCTGACAGATTTCTGCCAACAAGCTTTGTAAACGACCATTATGATCGAGGTGTTGGATAAGGTATTCGCCAAATTCGCGATTCGGACTTTCCAAGCCCACAAAACCAAACTGTTCTAGTAGGTATTCGTGTAACGACTGAGGCCGAGCTGTCATGTTGGCCATGGCGTCGTGCTGACGATCCATGCTGTCAGACACCTGATTTGATGAGATGCTACCTTTTCCTGGACCTGCATCATCATCGGGCCAATCAGACGATATTTCTAGCAGTCGTTCAAAGTCTGCTTCGCTGTTGCCATCGCCCTCAACAACCAGTTCACGTTCTTCAACTTCCTTCTTTTGATCGGGTGCCTCCTGAGAGACAGCGGACGTTTCTACTCGATCTGGTTCTGCAACCGGAGCATCTTTGTCTTTATCGACTAGCTCCAAAGTCACGTTTTCGACAAGCTCTTGTTCGATCCGTTCATTCAAAGCCATCATATTCAGCTGCAGAATCTCCATCGACTGGATCATCCGTGGAGCCAGCTTCATCTGCTGGCTCATTTTCATCTGCTGAGAGATGTTCAAATGCATTACGGTTGGGCTTCATCCTGAAGAGCACGGAACTGTCAAATACACGAACTGTCATTTTAACCGATCAGCGAACAGTCCAAGCAAAAAGAATGCCAAATCACAAACTTTACCAACAAAGGATTCCTAGAAAGGCAGACAGAAGCAGAAAACTACCACTTCTGAAGGGGGGAACAATTCGGCCATGCCAAATTCAAATCACCAGAAACCAATGTTTTCACTCATTGAACGTCGCACACGGCGAAACAGCTGTCTGTGAAAACGAAGATTTAAATTTTTCTGAAACGAAAGCGAGGCTCGCTCGCAGAATCAGCGATTGCCCACTGGTCTAGAAGGACTGCCGTCCGCGCAAAGCATCAGATAGCATTTCTCGATTGGCGAATTCAAGGACACTGCCAGACGCGATTCCTCGAGCTAACCGAGTGATCCGCACGTCATCACTTTCAAGCAGGTTGGTGATAAACAGGGCAGTCCCATCACCTTCCAAGGTGGGGTTCGTGGCCATCACCAACTCCTTCACACCTTGGCTGCGAATTCTGCGAACCAATTGTTGAATGGTTAAATCTTCGGGGCCAACACCTTCCAAAGGTGCAATCCGTCCCCCCAAAACATGGTACTTACCCGTGAAAGCTCCACTGGATTCCAATGCAACCACATCCTTGGGTTGTTCCACCACACAAATGACTTCTTGGTCTCGGCGAGAATCACTGCAAATTTTACAAAGGTCGCCTTCAGTCAGATTGAAACATTCGGTGCAACGAACGACGGCAGTCTTCACGTCTCGAATCGCATCAGCTAACGCATTCGCCTTCCCGGCAGGGCAGCCCAAAATATAGTTCGCCAAACGCTCGGCCGACTTTTGTCCGATGCCTGGCAACTTGTTGAATTCGCCAATCAATCGAGCCACGCTGGGACCGTAAGGATGATCTGTTTGATCGATTTGAGTTGCCACTGAATTGCTTTTCCTGATTGTTTGCCGAAATCAAACGAGGTTGCCATCAGCCTGTCAGACCGAATCATCAAAATTCACGCGTATTACAGAACTCGCCAGCGACCCACCTCAAGGTGGCAGAGTACCAGAAGCCTTGACGACTTCGGTGACCAGATAACTGATCCAGACAACTGCCCAGATAATAAGGGACTAAGAACCGCCGAGGCCAAATTTAGACATCATGTCTCCCATGCCCGGAATGTTCATTCCACCCGCAATATCTGACATCGATTCTGCAGCCGTATCTTTGGCCTTCTGCAATGCTTGATTTGTGGCTGACAAGACCAAATCTTCAAGCATTTCTTGATCATTTCCTTCCAGCAAAGACTGATCGATACTGATCGCCGTGATTTTTAGGTCGCCGCTGGCCTGAACCTTCACCATGTCTCCTCCTGCACTGCCTTCAACTCGAAGTTCAGCCGCCTTTTCCTTGGCTTCTTTCATTTTTCCCTGCAGCTGCTGAGCCTGCTGCATCATGCTTCCAAGATTTTTAAGCTGATCGAACATGTTCGTTTCCTGATGACTTGTATCAAAAGACAGTACGTGGCATCGATGCCAATGTCTGCGAATCATAAGCGCAACGCAGATCCTGACAATTGCCATTTCGACCGATCCTGCTTGAGTCCCGGTTTCAAGCGGCGAAAAAATCCGTAAAACCACCGATTCAGCGAGATCAAACAGAGCCGAGACGGCCCAAAACAGCATGCCGACAGATCAAGGTAAGACAACGTTGAGTTCAACGACTGAACAAACGCTGACCATGAAAAGACACACGGCGACCACAATCTCGCATCGCGTTCTGGTTATCCGGCCTCACCCACTCAATCTTTAGCGGGCCATTCGATCTTCTTCGGGAAAATTCTTGCGATCAAGCATCTTTTGACTGATCACATACAGTCATTATATTCTCCTAGGGCCATCACCATGTCGAATCCAGACCCAGCTTCTTTCTTTCCACTCCCGCTATCCGCATTTGAAGAGTTTATGTTTCGGGATGGTTCACAAGACCATCCAATGGTGTTTTACCTACAGGTCCGTCTCCGTGGTGAAGTGGACCGAGACATCATGCGAATCGCGGTCGCAGAAGCATTCCATCGCCATCCGTTGCTGCATTGTCATGTCAAGCAGATCAACGGGAAACCGAACTGGATCTGGTCGAAGAATGACTTCCCCGAAACCGACTGGGACGTTGACCACTGGAAGTCTGAAGAACCATGGAAGAAGAGTATTGATCTGGCCCACGAAACGGGACTTCGTGTCTGGGGTGAACAATTCACAAACCACGCAGAACTGACCCTGCAGTATCATCATGCGTGCTGTGATGGGATCGGTGCTTCGCAGTTCTTGCAGGATGTTGCGATTGGGTACGCTCGTGAATTTGGCCGACGAATGGGCGAACAAAACCTACCGGAATTCACTCCTCTGGATCCAACTCTTTTAGCAACTCGCAACGTTCAGCAAGGCCGCCGAGTTGCAAACTTATCGGGTTCCATTCTGCGCCGAATCCGAATTCTCGCAAAGTATTCGCTCAGATATCTTCAGCAAAAGAAAGTGCCATTTCGAAATGGCACAGAACCAATCAACGCTGACACACGCCAGACAGGTGTTGCCATTCGTCAAATTGAATTCAATCGGACTCAAACACGGAAACTGCGAGAAACAGCAAAGCAGCACAATTGCACGATGAACGATCTGCTTGTCAGCCAGTTAATGCTGTTTTCAACAAAGTGGAATCAGACAAACAATAGACATCAAAGCAGTCATTTTTCCTTACGACAGCCGACAGCCTGCGTGCTTGTCCCTACGAGTCTTCGCGGACCATCTGATTCAGAACTGCCCGCCTGTAACGTTGTGAGCTATCTCTTTATGGCACGAGCAACAGCAATGGCCGCAAGACCTGTTGAATTGCTGGAAAGCATCAGAGACGAAATGCAACTGGTACACAAAACTCAGGCGGGTTGGTTCTTTATTCAAGCACTCCAATTCTTAAAACGAATTCCGCTTGGACTAAAACTAATCATGCGTGGCACTCAAGACAGCTGCATGAGCACGACTGTGCTGTCTCACATGGGAAACATTCTGAACACCATTGGTGGGCGGCTGCCTCGAGAAGGCAAATCGATTCGAATGGGAAATCTCATCGTTGAAAACATTTATGGAGTGCCTCCAATCCGAAAAGGGACAACTGTTGTCTTTTCATCAATGATGATTGGTGGCAGCCTAAAAATCTGTGTGCGTTGTTGCGATCAACAATATTCAGAAGACGACGCAGCTCGACTTGTTTCTGAATTCAGAAAACACCTGCAAGAACCGTGTATCGATTCCGAAAGCTCAAAAAGCGACAATCCAGTTATGACGACAGTGGTGTGAATAAACAACACTTGAAGACCTTTGCAATCATTTCCCTGATAAGAAATCACCAAGAGGTAGCCGTCACTCTTGGTGGCATACCCGTCCCTGCCACTTAGCCCCAGATTGCAGAGTGTCTTGTGCCGATTGTCGCGATGAAATCAACCATACTGGTAACACCCACAGGGACTACGCAAACACTCTAAAACGCCCACAACGCCCTCTATTAAAATACGGCCCACTCACAAGAGGTGGATAGCCTAATACCAGCAGACACAGCACCTGTTTCAGCACAATCACATCACCGCACTTACAAACCTGTTGAACAATCATCATGCTTCGACACCAAGCTGCACTCCGTCTTTCCGACTTCGAAGATTATGCCTTCCATGATGATTCCGCAGAACATCCGATGGTGATCGTTCTTCGAATTGTCGTCGAAGGTCGACTCAACGAAGGGGCGTTTCGCGACTCATTAGAAGAATCATTGGATGAAAATCCGCTGCTCCAATCAGTTGTTCGTTCACAATGGCACGGCAACACATGGGACCGAATAAAAACGTCAGAACTGCCTCTGCAAATCGACCGGTTCACTGACGACCAACTTCCAATGGCTTGCCCGCAAAAGAGATTAGATCTTACAAAGCGTCCTGGTGTCTGGTTCGATCTTCGAGTAAGCCCCGGCAGGTCTGTCTTGATCGCTTATTTCCATCACGCTTGTTGTGATGGAATGGGAGCCATCCGTTTTATCGGAGACGTATTTGCTCGATACGGCCAAACGACTGCGACAACCAAAGACATGCGTCCAGAATTACGTCATGTTGACCCCGAAGTATTACAACTGCGAGGCACACGACGAATGCCGGGGCACTGTTCTGACCGCAGAGCCCCACTTTGGCATACAATCACTGAAGCATCACGACTTTTCCTACGTCGCAGTTATCGGTTCGTGACAAGGCCAGATACGCCTGAACCTGAATCAAATGATTCGATTCGTAACGTCATCCATACGCGTGTTCTACCACGTCGTATTCTGCGGCAATTAAAAAAGTTTTCGGCATCTCGAGGTGTCACGACTAACGATCTGTGCATGTCAGTCTTCGTTCAGTTGCTTGCAGACTGGTCTGAATCAGATTCCGCCACGCATCGCGACTTATTTCGAATTCTTATGCCAGTCAGTATGCGGCACCCGGAACACGATTCAATTTCTGCAGCCAACATCGTTAGCTTTTGCTTTCACAATATTGCGAGACATCAAACAAAGGACTTTGAGGCTCTGCTTTCCATCGTTCACAAAAAATCTCAGCAGATGGTGAATCGAAACGAAGGTGCTGCGATGCTGTATGGATTCGCTCTCGCAAGAAAATGCCCTCAAGGAATCCGAATTGCTCAACGCATCCAACCAGACTTTGCGACTGCCGTGATGACCAATGTGGGAGAAGTTCGGCAGCTATTCAATAATCGTTTCCCTTTGAAGCAGGGACGGGCGATAGCTGGTGACGTTGTCCTGCACCGTATTGATGGCGTCGCTCCTGTTCGTAAAAATACAAACCTCACGATGTCGTGTGGAACTTACGGTGGCGAACTGATTGTACATATCAGCCGCAACACTCAGATTTTTTCAGAATCAGATGCACTCTTCTTCGTGAACAGCATCGCTGATCGTTTGGTTCAACTGGCGAATTCCGAAACCACTGCTGTCATGGAGCAAAACACAGGAGAGCAAAACGCTGTGGAACAAAACGCCAATCAAAAAAACATGACCGGAGACGGCCTTTCCAGTGCCGCTGTAAACACGCCGTCATAGCTAATTTTTAATGGAGTCAACCGTGTCTTTGATACCTCTTCGATTGCTTGCATTTCCTGTGACTGCGGTTGCTGGCCAGATCCTCTGGATGAGCTATTTTTCCCCAACCGATTGGCTACCAAATGCCATTGGGATTGTGGTTCTGGCCTATTGTTGGTTTTGCATTGGTGGCATCGCACACGAACTCATCCACGACAATCTTCACCTCAGTAAAGGCGGCGTTTGGATTGCTCGAACAATAGGCTGTCTTTTGCTGATCCCGCATTCCGTCTATCGTGAGGTTCATATGAGACACCACGCTTACCTGAACACACCGCTTGACTGGGAAATGTGGCCCTACTGTGATCCGCGACTATCCACCGGTTTTCGGCGCACATTCATTATCTTTGATATCTTGCTGGCCGTATTTGTCACACCGATCATTTGGGGGCGTATCTGCTTTTCAAAATTCAGTCCAATTTCAGGTGACATTAAAAAGACGATGAAACGTGAATATGCCGCTTGTGCCATATTCTGGTTCAGTGTCGTTTCCTGTTGCGTCTGGTTACACAAAACAAACAGCTTCACGTTTCGTGCTGAACATCTGATTTTTGCAGCACCACCCATTTTGGCAACCATGTTAAACGGGCTGCGGAAAATCATGGATCATGTCGGCACCGAAAGTATTGATCCTGTCCACGGCACACGCACGATCGTTGGCCAAAATTTCATCACGCGAATTCTCTCATTCTTCAACTTCGACCTTGCGATCCATGGCCCTCACCATCGTTTTCCGAAACTGAACCATACCCAGCTCGAACAAAAAATGAATGAGCTGCAAGAAAAGAATCCTGATGCCACCTATCCGGTTTATTCATCGTTTACAGCAGCACTCTTTGACACGCTGAAACGAGTCATCACGAAGCCCGGTGTTGGCATAAACGCAGGTTTCAGGGGAGACCTCAGTCACCTTCCAATGAAACAATCGGCATGTGGTCCGTTTGACCCTCAACCACAATGAGCAATCGATCCGCAAAAAAGCAGTCTGATCAAA
>CAYTUE010000056.1:12845-18659 GCA_964441085.1 uncultured Planctomycetaceae bacterium | reverse complement strand
GTTCTGACACGCGCCTGTATCGAAAACCGATTGATCGGTTGGCTGGCTGTTGTTCTGCTTGGCATACCCCCAGCACTGGGGTTCTGGGGTGTCCAAATTGCAGACCCTTTGGCCGCCGGTTGGGTTCCCGCAGAAGTCATCGAAGAACTCAAAGAAGAACAAAGACGATTTAACGCAAGCAGTCCACTTGTACTTGTTCTCACCTGTGATGACTTCTTTACCAGCAGTCGAGTGGCTGCATTGCACCACACTGTCGACAAGCTGAGATCTTCTGCACACGTGCGTTCGCTGACTTGGGCTGGTGACATCCCAGACGTCACACTCCTTGGACGCCGACGCGACCTGTTACCCAATAAGCCAGATTTCACGGCTGAAGAACTACAGACTGCGAAAAGCAATCTTCTAAAACAACCACTTGCTTCAGAGAACCTCATTTCAACTGATGGGCGCACCTTACTTCTTCTGATCGATGCGGCAGAATCAGCGGATCAAAACAGCAAAATCGTGACTCAGTCAGTTTCCAACCTTGCCGTTGAAAACTTAGCGCCGTTTGGCATTGATTCGAAACTGACGGGCACGATGGCGCTATACGCCGCCCAAAAGCAAACACTGTCCGTCGATAATCAGCGAATACAGTGGTTGGCCTACGCTATTGTTGGCGCACTGTTGCTTGTTATTTTTCGACGGCCTATCCCAATTATCCTTGCAGGAAGCGGTCCTGTTGTCGGAGTCATCTGGACCATGGGATGGCTGAATTTAACAGGACAGACACACAATGAACTGGCAAAAATCATCCTGCCTGTGATGGTCATGATGATCGGCTTTACTGACGGTGTGCATTTGATTACGAGATTCCGACAGTTGCGATCAGTTGGTCGCAGCGCAGAATCAGCGATTCGATCAAGCCTCATTCAAACTGGCCCAGCATGCTTTTTAACATCGCTGACCACTGCCATTGGGTTCGGATCACTCATGCTTTCGGATTCCGACATGATTGCAGGATTCGGACTGGTATCTGCAATCGGCGTGATTGTCACGTTCTTGGCCGTCATCTTGGTGAGCCCATTACTTGCAGCATCTGGGCTAGGCCAAAAGATGCACGTGTCGCCTCATCAAGAACGAGTAACAAACATCGTGACACGATTAGCCGGAGTTGTTCCGTTTTCGACTCGCCATGCTCGAACCATCAGTACTCTTGGAATTCTAATAACAATCGCAGGCATCTTCGCCTGCGCTTCGCTGGTTCCTGATGACCGAGTCAGCGATCGAGTTTCGAAAGACAGCGAAGCATGGCAAGCCATGCACCATTGCGACACCCATGTTGGCGGGATTCGTAGCGTCCATCTCTTGATTCGCTGGCAGAAAGAAAAATCACGATCAGAAATCTGGCCTGTGATTCGACAATGCGAATCAATTTTAAGCAAAGAAAAATTGCTTTCGCCCCCTCTGTCCATCCGAACGGCTTTGACTGTGATTCGAGGAAAGCATCGCCCCGATCAACCTGTTCTTGCCAATCAATTGCCTCATGAATTCAGAGATCGCTTTTATCGCCCTGAAGAACAAACGGCATTTGTCACTGCAAGAACTCAGGATCTTGGATTTGCATCATTCGATTCGATGTTCGAAAGAATGAACCACGCAATCACAGACCTGAACAAAAAGCACACAGGATTCGACGTGCAATTGGTTAGCAACGTCATTCTGGAAGGCCGAATTGTCAGCCAGCTGATTCGAGAAATGCTACAAAGTTTGGCGTTAGCTGCCGTCATTATTTTTGTCGTTTTAACAATCGCATTTCGCTCCGTTCGAATTGGTCTGATTTCACTCGTCCCCAATGTGATGCCCCTTGTCGCTGCTGGAAGTATCAAGTACCTCGTTGACGGTTCCATTGATATCGCTGGCACATGCTCACTCGTGATCTGCCTTGGGATCGCTGTCGACGACACCATCCATTACGTCACTCACTTCCTTCATGAACGGCGAAATGGCTCCAGCATCCAGCAGGCAAATCACCGAACATTCATCACCGTTGGCAGCGCACTGTGCTTAACAACCGTGGTCATGACAGCTGGACTAGGAACGGTGCTCACCAGCCATTTGCCACCTCTTATCAATTTCGCTTCGATGGCACTCATCACTTTACTGGCAGCACTTCCGGCCGACCTGCTGTTTCTTCCAGCGATGCTCACTCGATTTGCTGCTCATCATTCACAAACAGCCGCCTGTCCTGAATCCCACGAACACCATGACGAGATCCCCTCGGATACCCGAAATTTCAAAGTAGCCAATGAAACGGTCATATGAATCCCCAGTTGCATAATCCCCAGTTGCATAATCCCAGAGAATACTGGCATGGGCTGGCAGCACTTCGCGGAACAGCGATGTTGCTGGGGATCGCGCTACACGCGTCCATCCCCTACATGTCCACTCCACTGTCTGGAATGAACAACTGGGCCTGCTATGAAACTCCAACAGTATTCTGCGATATCCTTTTCTGGTGGGTTCATGTTTGGCGAATTCCACTGTTTTTCTTTCTGGCGGGGTTCTTTGCATTACAGACACTGCAGCGACACGGCAGCAACGGATTTGCTCGGCGGCGGCTGAAACGACTTTGCATTCCGTACCTTGCTGCCGTGTATCTCGTAGGGCCGCCCATCTATATTCTGTTCAGTCTTGGCTGGTACACAACCGGCCAATGTTCGTGGGAACAAATCTGGCATCAAGTTCCACTGCCGGAACATCTGGCGGTAAATTCCTTTGGGCCATCACATCTGTGGTTCCTGCAGGAACTCATCATCTTCAACTTAGTCTTTCTGTTTCTGTACGTCGCACTTGGAACAGCAGAAAAAAAATCCAGCCCCAGTCAAGCCGTTAACAAAAAATCACTGCCTTGGTGGCTTCCAGTTTGCCCAGGCATCCTTTCTGGTTTGATGCTGTGGAGCGACCTAACCCCACTGACAGAATGGCACAACACATTTTTAGGCGTGCCTCCAAGACTGCTCTATAACTCTGTATTTTTCATTGGTGGAATCGTTGCCTATCAACATCGCTCGGCATTCTTTCAGGTCACAAATTTTTATCGCCGCCACTTGCTTCTGGCGTTGCCTCTTTCCGCTGCCTTCCTTTGGATGAGGCTAAGCGGTCATATTGACCACACAACAGCAATCGGAAGCTTTGCACTGTCAATTTCCGCAGGCCTACTTTGCTGGTTGATGGTTTACGGAATGATCGGAGCATTCACAACTGGTTTGGCCATTCACAATCCCGTCGTAGAATACCTATCGGATGCATCCTACTGGACCTACATCATCCATCTGCCCATTGTCGTTGCGATACAAATCGCTGCCTTTGACATGAACATGAATTCTCTTTGGAAGTTCTCGTTGGTAAGCGCCGTCACGGCAACTGCGTGCCTTGTCAGTTATCAACGACTGGTCCGATACTCGATCATTGGTGAATTCTTACATGGCCCCAGAACTCGCCCATTGCACACCACAGAAGTACCCAGCTTTGATGAGAGTCAACAGCAAGCAACATCCAAACCTTCCGCTCACCCAAGACCTCACTGATTGACTTTCAATTTCCTTCGAGCGAATCAAAAGGCACAAGCAAGTTTTTGCCAGCGGATGTCAGCGGGATCTCGAACACCAACCATGTGGTCTTTGTGGAAATCGCACAGAGGGTCGCTCGCCCGCCAATCAACCTTCTAATTGTCATCCGATTCTTCAGGATCGACCACAGCAATTTTTCTGCGAGGAGCATCTGTGATTCTGACGACGGTGGCTCCAAAGCTTTCCACAATCTGCTGAACAAAAGCATCGTTTTCGGGCTGAATGTCGTCTCGTACTTTTAACGTCGCAGCGCCTCGAACTGCCGTGGGTTCAGCACGAGACTTCGCAAGAGCTGATTTCGCAGGCGGTGATGCGACAGGGCTCTGCCTCGAAGTTGTGCCTGCCTGCTCGGGTGATGCAACCGGCGCACCTGCCTGATCCGCAACTGTCTGATCCGCAACGGGGCTGGCAACCACCTTTAAAATCACCTTTGGTCGAATTCCCGTCAGAGAAACAACCAATTTTTCAATGCCCTCACGACTGTCTGATTGCTCTAACACTCGACGCTGAAATTCTGACGACGATGGCAACTTCAGCTCCAATTCATCGGGGAAATGAATTTCAGCAGATTCAACAGCACTGAGAGCCCCAGCAAGCTTAAACTCGCCGGTTTCAGTCAATCGTTTTAGCAACGCTGCTGCTGTCGCTGGTTCAAACTTGAATTCGGGAGCAACTGCAGATTCGGGACGACCGACGGGCGCTGCCTCCACTTGATCAGCAGTGACACCTTCAGCGGAATCACCAACGGCAACATTGCTTACTGCGGCCGTTGGTGAACCTTCAACACCAGTAGCGGATAACGCTAAGTCATTTTTTTTTTCGGCGGACGGATCTGCGCTGCCAGCAGTCGTCACATTTTCGGCAGCTGCAGCAGCCTGAACGGCGAGATCAGGAAGGTGACCTGACAGCAATTTGCTGACAGCCGAGAGATCTTCCAGCATCGCAATTTGAATCAAGCCCATTTCCAGTAGCACTCGAGCAAACGTACTGCGAATCATGCGACTCTTGGTTTCCGACAAAATCTGAAACGCGGCCATAATGTTGGCGTGTCCCATTGCCTTTGCCTGATCCACCAAAACGTCTCGACGTCCAACACCGATACTACACAGCGGGACAGTTGCTCCTGAACTGGCTGTCACCATCAAGTCGCGAACGTAGCCAACGCACTGATCCAAGAGCTCTCCTGCCTGCACGCCTGCATGCATCGCGTGCTCCAATTGGTTTAAAACTTCCCCTGGACGCTTATCCTTCATTGCCGCGAATAATTCAATCAGTAAATCATCGCTGGCTGTTCCCAACATGCGATGCACGTCGACAGCCCGAATCGTTCCTTCGCTGAAAGCCAGTAGCTGATCGAACAAAGACTGGCTGTCGCGCATCGAACCTCGAGCTCGACGAGCCACCAGTTCAACGGCTTCGTCTTCAACGTCAAAGCCTTCCGCCGTAGCGATTTCTTTTAAGCGAACCCCAATTGATTCTTCACCAATCGCACTGAAGTCAAACCGTTGACAACGAGACAAAATCGTATCAGGAACTTTTTGAGGCTCCGTTGTGCAAAACACGAACTTAACGTTAGCAGGAGGCTCTTCCAACGTCTTCAATAACGCATTAAAGGCTTCTCGAGTCAGCATGTGAACTTCGTCGATGATATAGACCTTAAATTGAGTCCTCATCGATCTGACATTTACGTTGGCTCGCAACGAACGAATATCATCGATCCCGCGATTCGATGCTCCGTCGATTTCCAACACGTCGACATCATTGCCCGCGGAAATTCCATCACAGATTTCGCAGTTGTTGCAGGGAACGCCGTCGTTCACATTGGGACAGTTCAACGCTTTGGCTAAAATTCGAGCCGTCGACGTCTTGCCGACTCCACGAGCTCCCGTAAACAAATAGGCATGTGCCACTCGTCCGGCACGAATCGCATTTCTTAAAGCCTGCGCAACGTGTTCCTGTCCCACGACATCGCCAAATGCCTGAGGCCGAAAACGACGAGCCAAGACTGTGTAATGGGCGCCTGTTTCTGCTGAGCCGGTACTCACAGGTGAAAACCTTCTGATACTGCCTGAATGCGAGAGATCCTTACATCACTATTCTGACAATTCATTTGCAGATCATCTAGCGACGTTGCCCAGTTGTTGTCAATTGCAGCGTTCCGGAAATGATTCCTGCATGAAAACACGGTCAACCTGCATTCAAA
>CAYTUE010000056.1:10042-12745 GCA_964441085.1 uncultured Planctomycetaceae bacterium | reverse complement strand
ACTTACCAAATGGCATCGGAGATCAAAACAGCCTGTTCGTTTGCCGAACCCCAAACTGCTTCAAATACGCCTTCAGCTTCAGTTTTCGGCGAGTACTATCGGAACTCATAAAACGGATCTTTCCAAAGATCTCACGTTCTGGCCCCCATGCTCGATCATATCGTCCCAGTACCCAAAAGATGCCCGAGTACGAATTGGGATTCCGACCATCGACTGCGTAACGATTATTCAAATCAATCATCGTCTCAATGGCATCTTGAGGTGTGGGGCTCCATTCCAAAATCTTTTTCCCCCACAACATTCGCAGATAGTTATGCATGCGACCTTCAATCACCAGTTGATTTTGAGCAGCATTCCAGATGTCATCGTGAGTCTTTGAATCGCGAAACTGTTCGTAGCTGTAAACATACGGACGCAGGTCTGTCGCGTGCTCTCGTAACGTCTTTTGGGCAAAGTCTGGCAACGATTGAAACTGGTCGAAGTCGTTTGTCCAAGCACACATGTTGTATCCGATTTCTCGCCACGTAATCAGCTGGTCGAGAAACGCTTCAGCGGCAGCCGACATATTCCACCAACCTTGCCGACTGCCTTTGGTTTGCTTCACATCGTTCAACTGATCAACAGTCCATTCTTCATCGGCAACCAGTTGAGCAAAAACATCGTGTGACGAAATGTGACCAAAGTGCAAGTACGCAGAGAGACCGCTGCTAGGATCCGTATCTGGCTGGTTACGATCATCAGCGTACCGATGAAGTTTGTGCTTTAAAAAGTCACGGCATGTTTGCTTCGCAGCAATGGGGCCTCCATCAATCACCGCTGGCCCAATGCTTTGGTCGATCGGCAAGTCGACAAAACTTTCAGAGGTCGCCTTCAGGATGGTATCTGTCGCTGCAGGCCATTTTTTCAAAATCGTTTTCGGAATGCAGTCCTGCTTCACCAGCTTCTTTGTCGCTAAAGGATTCCGGACAGGAAGTTCAGTCAGATAGGGCGTAATTGTTTTCTGAAGGTGATTCCGAAAGCTAAACGCCTTCGTAAAAACACGATCAGTGTCTCGCATGGGATAGATGCCGTTGGAATCCACAGCTTCCATTTTGATCTTTATTTTGGCAGCAGCCGCCTTGACCATTTGAGGTAAAAAGAAACAAGGAAAATCATCCGTAACAACCACGCAGGCTTTGTCTGCCAAAGCCTTTAACATTCCCGAACCGGCCCCCTTTTGGGGCTCAACATAGGGCAGATAGCTCACCTTGGCTTTGGCTGCAGCCTCCCGATGATCTGCCATTCCCTGAACAACAAAGCGATGAATGCGAACGCTGGCCCATTCGTAATCCACATTCAAAGCTTCCAAGATCAAAATGGGTTTGCCCAGTTTTGTGGCCCATTCGACGGTTCGTTGCAGTGAGTAGTTGTAGGTCAACCGCCGATTGGCAATCATCCAATACAACACATAATCGCCGTTTTTTCGAACAGGGTTTGCATTGGAATCGAGAATACGAATGGCGGGGACGATCATCATATCAATTTCAGGCTGTTTCGCTTGCGGCAAGGACTGATCCTGACTGACGTTAGACATAGTCGCCACTTTTTCAAGGCCACGCTGTTTGACAGCTCACACCGAAGACAGCCTGCAACTCATGTGGAAACAGTCGCATTAGCAATACTCAATGGAACCCAAGCACGCGACTTGCCACAACCGACGAAAGACCAAACGACGCATGAAAATCTTGGGCATTGGTACAACGGTTGTCGACCGAATTGTCGTGATGGATTCCTATCCCGACGTGAACACCAAAAAAGAAATTTCACACAGCTGGCACCAAGTGGGAGGCCCCGTCCCGGTGGCGCTTTCCACAGCAGCAGCACGAGGCACAAAGGTTCGCCTACTGGGACGCTGGGGCAATGATTCAGATGGGCGATATCTCAGCGAGACATTGTCTGCACGACAATTCGACCTTCGCTTTACAAAAACTGCGGACAACTGGCAATCAGGAAACGCTCAGGTTTGGATCAGTCAAAACGACGGAAGCCGCACCATTGCGTTTTCACGAGGCGTGTTTCCGCCACTGACGTCATCAGACATCACCGACGAATTACTAGACGACTGCAATATTCTGCACCTTGATGGCTGGGCAGCAGACGCTGCCATTGCTGCGGCAATGAAAATGAAGCAGCAGAACGGAACGGTCGTTCTGGATGCCGGATCGGTAAAACCAAAGCTGGATCAGTTGCTACCTTATGTGGATGTCCTGATTGCATCGCAGTTGTTTCAAGATGCGTTTTGGACAGCTCGACAAACCGAAGACGAGTTGTGTGAAGGAACACCGGCGGACGGATTGGTCTCACAAAGATCGAACCTCAAAAAAGAAACAACAAAGACGGCAACGGATGCAAACTGGGCAACATTGGGAATTCCAACCGTTATCACGACCCATGGCGAACAGGGAGCCACCTTACATACCAACGATGGCACCTTCATCGTCGATTCTCACAAGGTCGATTGCGTCGACAGCAATGGAGCTGGCGACATTTTTAGCGGCGCCGTTTTGCATGGCCTCGTTCAAGAATGGCCAATGCGAAAGACGGTCGAATTCGCAAATGTGATCGCAGCAAAATCTTGTACTCAGTTTGGAAACACCCCATGTGAACCTTAAAGTCATGAATCTCTTGAAATTGCCCTCATGCAGTTTGCTTACAAGAAATGAA
>CAYTUE010000056.1:0-9942 GCA_964441085.1 uncultured Planctomycetaceae bacterium | reverse complement strand
CAGCCGCACAAACGCAACTTCACAATTTTTGCCGCGTTCTCAGTTCGCCTAATTTCAATCCGCATTCCGGCAAAAGGGCGGCTATCACCGGTCCGTAGTTTGAACGCCAGCGAACGAATCAATAACGTCGAGTGCAGATTCTGCTGCGAGAACTTGGCAGGCGATTCAGTCAGAGCAATTTCAAGCAAAATAGCTTGCCAACGCGTGATTGTCACCCATGTTGTCACCGCTGCTGAAACCAAGCGGCTGAATTCCGCAAGGACTCAGTCGGTCATTTCAGGCCAAGTGTGGAATCTTGAATTCGCGTCACCGTCTTCTGAAGAGCTTGTCAATGTACGTTTCAGACACTGAAGAAAAACTAGGTCTTTCTTCCGCACTCACCTTAGATGAACGCCACGAGCAGCGAGAAAGTTTGATTCGCTATATTGGGCTCAAACTGGTTGCCAACGGCTTACCAGCTCCAAAAGGCTGCCTCGACAAAGACCCTCTCGGGGCCGAAAGGATTCTTAACACGTATCATCAGCGTCTGAAGCAACTCGACAGTGCTCGCTGTGCAACTGATGGTCGAATTGAAGACTTCCTCGCTGGCTATTTCGACGAAACAGCAGCGATTGAACAACTTCGGCTGCCCGATTCCACCGTCGTTTTAGACCGCCACGGTCTCGCTCGCGAATTGGCTCTTCCCAAAGACGGCGAACACTTCACCAACGACTTGGTGTCATCCTATCGAGTCCACAATGGGGTTTTGCACAACCCAATCAACGATCGTCGGACGACCAAAGGGACCTTCCATATCACAGAAGGTGGGTTACCAATCCCGGACGACAAAAAAGCTGTTCCCAAGGAAACATTCGTTGCCCTCTTTCGAGAAGCAATGAATCCTCCAACAGAATCATTAGAACTTCCGTTCACA
This sequence comes from uncultured Planctomycetaceae bacterium, assembly GCA_964441085.1. GTDB lineage: Bacteria > Planctomycetota > Planctomycetia > Planctomycetales > Planctomycetaceae > Fuerstiella. The sequence continues at coordinate 9,029 of CAYTUE010000056.1, read as the reverse complement.
TCAGCAGAAGAAAAGAAGGCAGGCACTTTTGTTTCCTTACTGCTGAGACCTTTACTGTGCCCTGAAGTCCCCGGAGTACAAAAGCAGCAAAGCATTGAAGTACGATTTTTCGCGCCCGGATCACTGGTGAGCAATCTGGACTTTGTGGAATCCATTTTCGGCAATGCGGGTGACCCCTTTCTTCCAGAAAATGATGCTGGACTAGATGTGGAACACTGGAGCGGTCACACAGGCTGTGTCATCTTGGCTCCGCACCTCACTTCCTTAACAAAGAAGGAAGTCGGCTTACCGCATATTGATCAAGCAACCGATCGGCAAAAGCGAGACGAAATGTGCTGGTCGTCAGAAGACGAAAAGTACAACGGTGGAGTTCCATTTAAACTGACATGCCGAGACGAAAACGGAGTCATCGTTACCTTAATCGCAGACAACTATTTTGGTTACTGCAAAAAGGAAGTAAAGACTCAACTTAGCTACGCATCAAATCTTGCTGGCAACTACGAAGAAGAACACGCTGGGGGAGCACTCGCCTTTGCCAGTTTTCTGCTCGGAGACGAATTTCAAGCAGACAGCCGTCGATACAACGACCGATCCTTTGATGACGTGGCAAATGACTACGCTGATTTCATCGACATCAAAACAGATGGCTATGGAATCGACAAACAGTTTTCTCAACTGATCTATGTCCCAGAAGACAGTTATGCCAGCGTCCCCGACCAAACGATTTCGTGGACTCGAAATGGCGAAAAGAAGTCAATTCCACTGGTTCCTGGCCACGTGTACATGACTCCATCTGGTTACAAAATCCAGCTGGCAAAACATCCTGCCGCACCATCATGGAGACTCATCGGAACGCTGGGGGAGGGGACTTTTTGCCATAAACCCTGCACTGTAAGTGGTGGCGGAAAAAGCGAAATCAGCAAGTCGATTGCCGACTATTTACTCCATGGCCCGATCTTTGTTGCTGATCCAGAGGCAGACCTAAAACTGGTTCAGGAGATCTTTGATCGAGACTATTCGAATCGCTGGAAACCCGGCGGAAACGTCCAACCGGACTACAACACCAAGCCAACTCGTCGAGTTCTTTCTCCGACTCGGTCGCTGGGAAGTGTCATTAAACTGCTGACTCCATCAACCGACTACACCGACGAATACAACCAGTGGCTAGAATCCATTCCGGGCCACGTGTACGCCATCGTGTTTATCATCAAGAGAACTCATCGAGTCGACGCAGAATCCGATTGGCGACGACAGTTTACCGTCGACATTGTGAACGGTCGGCCAGGCCACGAACTCAAATATGGTGAACGCAAACTTGTTGGCACATACCTACGAGTCGGCCTACTGGGTGAAAACACTTGGCGAACCTACAAGCTGCGTCAAGATTTCGCACCGGCTCAAAAAGTACAAACCGAAGACGACATTAGTGCATCGGTTGTCTTGCCAGCGAATTCACTCAAACATCTCGGACAACAGCCTGAAGGGACAACAAGTTACAAATTCACAGAAAACTGCGAGTTCCGTCTTTTCCAACGTCCAGATGATGCCATTCATCGAGGATTGGATAAGCAAACGGAATCTGACTTGGCTCGCAACGACAACTTTATTGTGAACTTTGAACCACTGGCGAGAGAACAGATTCAGGCAATCTGTGACCGCCCTGTCGACTTGTCTCAGTTTACAGCTCCGATGCAGAACTTGCTTCGAGAAGCTCGAGATGACGACCAAGGTTACGTCGTTTGTTCTGCCACGCCTCGAATCATCGATGGGCAACCCAGTAAAAACCCACGGTATCTCCAAAACCGTCCCGATTTAACCAATCCATTCAATCGCTATCTGGCAGAAGTGGGAGTCCGTTTGCATCGAGCGGTCCCTGCTGATTGCCCAGTGCATCAACCGGTAAATAGCGTGCTTGCTGGACGTCGAAATAATCCTGCCGACTACGAAAACGGGATTCGGCCATTGGCCGTTTACAACCCGATTCACTATCAGGAACTCCCTGAATTATTCATGGATTTCATCAGTGCACTCACGGGGAAAAGTCCATCAACAACAGGTGCTGGAAGTGAAGGAGCACTCACCAAAGGCCCATTCAATGCCTTGTTGCCGATCGTCGATCTGAATGCCGCATTGGTCAGCTACTTGCTGACAGGGCTTCACGGGTTTTCCAGCCCAGCTGGCCATATTGGTTCTCATGTCAGAATCGACCACGACATCAGCCTACTGATCCCTGAAATTTGGTGTCGTTTAAGTATTGAAGAACGGAGCCCTGAATTTTTGATCAAAGAAAATTTGATGGAAAAAATGGAAGACTACGACTTCGATGGCAAGCGAATTCTCGGCAGTCGACTGGGCTACCGAATTACGTCTCGATTTATTCGTCACTTTGCTGGTCGAGTATTCGACAATCCTCGCATGGTGTTTGATGAAGAAATTCTGAAACCAGAAACTCAGGACGCCGCCGCATTTGCTGACGGAATTCAACATATCACGGAAGCTCAGCAACGAGTCGCCAGTCTGTACTTGAAGGACGGCAGCATCGATTTGGCGTGCCCCCCTCTCAAAGCTTTGCTCTACATCATGGCAGAAGGCAGCTTTGAAGGAAAAGATGCTCACCACCCTGAAATTCGCAGCTTGTTTACCTTAGAAAACATGCAGAATTCTTCGTGGTACCAAGATCGGCTGAAGCGTCGAGCCGACCTAGACCGGCAACTTTGGCAACGTCATACTTCTTATTTACAGTATTACATGGATCAGCCAGAACACACCGTCGATACAGATCGCTTAGACCTAAAAAATCGACTTCAGGCAGCAAACGATCGGCTGAACGAAGTCAGCGACTCAAACTACGTCAACCAATTGAATGGGACAATTGGGGCAGGGCCGTTGCGATAGCAATGACAGGCTCAAAGAGCAACAATTTTGCTCAGCCTGTCCCCTTCCTGATGGCCAGCCATAAATTGGCCCCATCCAATCACCTTGAATCTCGACTCATATTTATTTCACTCATCAGAAACCAATCGTCATGGCAAAAAACGTACAAGCAGAAGTCGCAGAAGCAACCAAAGAACTTGATTTCAAAGCAAACAGTTACCAGCTGGAAATCAACACGAACCATGGTCGTATTCTTCTCGACCTGCTTCCCGATGTTGCTCCGGGACACTGTGCCAACATGCTGGCTTTGGCAAAAATTGGCTACTACGACAATCTGATTTTTCACCGCGTGATTGCAGGATTTATGATTCAAGGCGGATGCCCAGATGGGAACGGAATGGGTGGCCCAGGCTACAATATCGACGCAGAATTCAACGACACCGTTCACAATCCGGGTGTGCTGTCGATGGCTCGCTCCAGTGATCCAAACTCAGCTGGTTCGCAATTCTTCATTTGCCTAGACAGCGCGCCTCACTTGGATGGTCAATACACAGCCTTTGGCAAAACGGCTGATCAAGACAGCCTCGACGTGGTTCTAAAAATTGGAGCCCTGCCAACAAACATGTCTGATCGTCCCGACACCGAAGCAAAAATCGAATCGATCAAAGTGATTACCAACGCCGCATAGGCAGCCTTGCCGACAATGAACGATCGACAAAGCGGCCGAAACTCGGCCGCTTCTGTTCGTTAAACAGAGTGCTCAGTACCAACCAATAGTCAGCTGGGGGTGAATCACGTTCGCACCGCACGTTTTTTGATCATCAAATTCTGATCATCAAATCGTGCACGTGTTTGTGTCGTCTGGCTTCGCTCAATCGACGATCATTCCCGCACCACTTTGAGAAAGCACGTTGAGAATCCACATTGAATTTGCGACTTAATTCTCGAGCGAAGCGACTTTTTGAGCTCGCATTGGCTCAGGCGGATCAGTTCAAAATTGCCAGTCACAGTATTGGCGGAGCCACCGTTCTTGACTTCGGTTGCAAGGCTCAAGGAGGATTGGCCGCAGGCTGTCGATTGGCCGAAATCTGCCTTTCAGACCTTGGCAAAGTCGAAATAAGTTCGCTTTGCCCAGAAACTCGTCTTCCGCAAATCGTCGTCCAAACAGACCACCCAGTCGCCGCCTGCTTAATGTCTCAATATGCAGGCTGGAAGATTGACACTGATGGTTATTTTGCCATGGGGTCAGGACCGATGCGGGCAGCCGCAGCAACAGAGGAGCTGTTCCACAAATTTCCTATCGGCATACGCGAAACATGTGCCGTGGGAGCACTTGAAAGCGGCAAGCTGCCTTCCACACAGGCCGTTGCTAAAATCCGAGACTCACTTGGTCCCGGCTCCGAAATTTTACTCGCCGTCGCTTCCACGTCTTCCGTGGCTGGCAACCTTCAAGTGGTCGCTCGAAGCATCGAAACAGCTCTGCATAAACTGTATCAAATTGGCTTTCCAATGGATGCGATTCAAAGTGGCTATGGCAGTTGCCCACTCCCTGCTGTCGCCGCCGATGATCTTACCGGAATCGGTCGCACCAACGATGCAATTCTGTATGCGGCAACCGTTCACCTGTGGGTCGATACCGAAGATGGGCTCCTTGAACATCTTGGCCCGAAAGCCCCAGCAAATTCATCCGATGCGTTTGGCGAACCTTTCCTAAATCTGTTCAAACAGGCCAACTACAACTTCTACGACATCGATAAGAATCTATTTAGCCCTGCCATGATTACGTTTCACAACCAGTCTACTGGTAACAGCTTTACCTACGGCGAACGACGGCTTGATGTGATCAACGCGTCGACTTAACCGCACCGAAACATGCTGACGAAATGCTTGCTCTCCTGCCGTGGTGCATGTCAGCTTAAAAAGTCATTTCACTGGCTGGTCGTCGCATGCCCCCCTTGCTACGTTCAAACGACCGCACGCTATCAGCTCACCCGCAAGTGCTTTTCGACAATACAGACAATCCACTTCCACTCAAACAAAGATCTCATTCTGATGATACATCCTGAACTCAGTGCAATCACTGCTGCTCTTTCGGAAACTTTGCCTCCTGTGATGAGATGGTGTGGTGCTGTGGCAAAGCGTTTACGGCAATTTAACATTTCGGTGGATGGAAAAGGATCAGGCAATGCCAACACGGATGCCCTGACTTTGGCTGACCTATCTGTTCAGGAAATTTTGGTAGCGGCCATGCGAGATGCAGATCCTGTGTTAAAGCAGTGTCGAATGGAGGGTGAAGAAAGCACGGGCGACATGGAGCGGTTCAGCAAAAATGCAAAACTGGCCATTGCCATCGACCCAATCGATGGAACCAAGCAGTACCGAGATCGTTCTGGAAACGGCTATTCGATTATCGTTCATTTGCATGACGATGAAACACCGTTTTACTCACTTGTCTTTGCTCCAGAAATGGGCGAATCGGGAACTTGGGTAGAAGTCGTAGACAACACCATTCGCTGTGGGGCAGACGATGTGTCCGTACCGGCTAGACAGGTGCTTGATGCGATGCCCAACCTTGCTGAAAATCGTAAGGCACCCACAGAAGGGATTTACCTGATTGGCTTTCAGGATCGAGACGCAGAGTGCGCTCGGATGGTGGATCAACTTGGGTTGGGTGGCCAGACCTCCGACGAAATGAACGGCAGCATCTATCCATTGATGGCTTCTGCAAAATACGCAGGGTCACTGATCCACTCTCCCAATATCTATGACTTCCCGGTTTCAATGCACATTGCGCGACTGCTTGGTGGAGACGCCGTTTGGGCTCACAACGGCAAACCAGTGCATTACCGGAACCTATGGATGGACCAGCGAGCCGACATGCTACGCTTTCCGGGCATTGTCGCGTGCAGTGAAGACCCTCAAATCAATCGGCAACTCTGCCAACTCGCAGAGCACTGGAATCAAATTCGCTACATCGACTAATACGAACCGACCGCGTGTCGAATGAAATCACAGGTTGTCGATCAAGTGGTTGTCGTCACATGTGACCACACTCAGCCAAGACTGCCCAGAACTCCCTGTCCTGAGTGATGGGGCTGGATTTGCGTTGATTCCGTTGGCATTCAATGGCTGATCACAACCTCCTGTCAGATAAGGCGTTGCAACTTAGCCAACCTTCATAAAAAACGCCCGATTGCACTCGAACGATCTGTGGTACTTGAGATTTCATGTGAGTGACGGCATGATGTAGCTCAGGAAGTCGCAATGATTCTTGTGACAACTTAGTGAACGTTTCGATGAAGGCCCTTGGATCTTTGAGAATTCTCTTCGTATGCACTGGAAATACATGTCGCAGCCCCATGGCTGAAGCGTTGTTTCGTGCGCAAATGAGTAAAAAATTGGGTTGTTCTCCAGATCAACTTGCCCGTCACGGATATGACGTGCTTTCAGCGGGTATTCATGCGGCCGATAGCGATCCAGCATCAACCGAATCAGTCCATGCGATGCAGGAATATCAGGTGGACTTGTCTTTTCATCTGAGTCATCGTGTGACAGATGAAATGCTGGAAAAATCTGACTACGTCTTTGCTTTGGCGGCAGGGCACTTAAATGCTCTACAGAATTCACGACCAGATTTGGCAGAAAAATTTCGAATGCTGCATCCAAATGGACGTAGTGTTTCGGACCCCATTGGCTATGGACCAGATCGTTATCAAGAGTGTGCCAAAGAAATTGAGGAATGCGTGACAACAATTGTCGCCGACCTCCATCAGAAAGATTCCGAGCTCCAATGAAAATTGCAATCGCAAGTGATCACCGTGGTGTTGACATGAAATGCCAGTTGGTTCAATTGGCTGCCAGTCTCGGACATGACGTGCAGGACTTTGGGCCGGAAGCTGCGGAAAGCGTGGATTATCCCGATTATGCTGGACGCGTATCGATGGCGGTCGCTGCTGGCGATGTCCAACGAGGTGTCCTGATCTGCGGTACAGGCATCGGAATGTGCATCGCAGCCAATAAATTTTCAGGAGTTCGAGCAGCCAACTGCAATGACAGAGTAACAGCTGAAGCAAGTCGCATGCACAACGACGCGAATGTTGTTTGCCTGTCAGCAGACCAACTATCGGATCAACTTGCTGGCCAAATTCTGACCACTTGGCTTGATACAGAATTCGAAGCAGGACGCCATGCTCGAAGACTGCAAAAAATCAGCGACATTGAAAACGGCTCTCAAGCCGCCATGGCAGACACATGATTTGGCAAGCCCAGCAGAGCGACCCGCGTTGCCTTGTCATCGTCGATCCGCAACCGCGCTCGGGCGAAGATAACATGGAACTTGACAGACGAGCCCTTGAACTTGTCTGTCATGCATCAACCAACCAAGCCAGCCCTCAAAGTCTCTGTCGAATTTATCGCTGGAACACACCGACTGTCACTTTGGGCTACTTCCAAGCCCCTGACGCTTCTGTTCCCAGCACAATCAGCGGATGCCCAAAAATCAAGCGATTAACAGGTGGTGGAGCCATTCTGCACGACTTGGAACTGACCTATTCCGTGGCGATTCCAGCCCAACATTCCATCCGCCACGACCCCTTAAAATTGTATGATGTTGTGCACACAGCCATCATTAACACTCTCGCAACACAAAACGTTGCCAGCAGTATGCGTCGAGACTCGTCTCTCTTTTCAGGTGCTAAGCTCTCTGATTCCCACCAAACCTCAAACGACCCGTTCCTGTGCTTTCTGCGCCACGATGATCGAGACATCGTGATTGGCAAAAACAAGGTCGTTGGAAGTGCTCAAAGACGCCGAAAAGGCAGCATTTTGCAACACGGCAGCATCCTTTTAGAAGCATCACGCTACGTACCAGATGTGCTTGGACTGCGAGATTTGGTCCCAGAATTCGACGCTCAGCAGCTTTCCGACCAACTGGCCGTCGCAATTGCAGAATCCATCGCCCCTGAATATGAAATTTTGAAATCTGATGCTGGGCAGCGTAAACTACATCAATTGATGTTCACGTCGCCCTCAGAAACTTCAATCTGACTTGCCATAAAGCGACAACAACAGGTAAAAAACACGAAAATCAGTGGTAAAAACCAACCGCAGCACAACATTCCCCTAAAGACTCAACCCACCCAGGGCATTGAGTGACGCAGCCCCCACGGGGCGTATCGTTTTAAAACGAACGTCAAAAAACACGAGAGTGTTCGATTCAATTGCTTTACAACAAGGGAAAAGGCCGATCAAATACGAGACAGACAATCCAATTTCTTAGGACTTGCCCAGACAGCTTAAAATAAACCACACGTGGCAGATCCACATAGAATCAGTTCGCCACCAATTCCATTCGATCCCACCTCAAACCGCGAAGCTATCCTACCTTCAAACGATAGCACGCCAACTAATAGCACAAATACGGCCTTCTGGCCTGCAGTGGAGCGACAAACAGGTATGATCAGCGTTGAACTATGTGTTGTAGGTGGAAAACATGCAGGGCAATCTATTGCCCTCACCAAGAAAAAGTTCCTGATTGGCCGGGAACAAGACTGTCAACTGAGGCCAAACAGCGAACTGGTAAGCCGACACCACTGCGTGTTTACAGTTGATGATTTTTCGTGTCGTCTTCGAGACCTCGGTAGTACAAACGGCACATCAGTCAACGGTGAACGTATCCGCAAAGAAACGGTTCTCCACCCAGGTGATCGAGTCATTGTTGGGAACCTCGAATTCGAAGTCAAAGTGAACTCGGCGACTGACCAAGTGGCTCCCACAACAGCAACCACTCCCAAACCAGCCGAAGACACGATCGTTTCCGAATCAGACACTCTTGCCGAAATGCAGGCACTTTCTGCCGCGGCAGAATCCTCAGTGATCGAACCAGACTCCTTTGCAGAAAGCCCCCCTGCGGCTCCTCAGCCAGCAGAAACACCGGCCCCTGAAACCGCAGCAACGCCCCCGGTTCCAGCAGCACCAGCTGGCGACACAACAGTCATCGCTCTACCACTTCAGCCGCAGCCTGCACCGCCCCAACAACCACAGCCGGGCTACCCTCAACAAATGATGCCGCCACAGCAGCAGCAAATGGGTTACCCACAAATGTACGGTCAGTATCCGTACCAAGGAATGCCGGGCCAAATGCCAATGTACCCACC
>CAYTUE010000055.1:22171-26399 GCA_964441085.1 uncultured Planctomycetaceae bacterium | reverse complement strand
TGAGTCATTTGAAGTGTGGTATTTGTTCCACCTTTTGTTAGGCAAGTCACGCTTTATTTTGCAGAAATGCCTGCTTGGGATTGCTCTGTGAGAAAAAGTAAATTCTTGCCGAGTTTTGTGTTGATACTGAGTCTCAGTCGTCTAAATATCGACGTAACGCAAGCCAACGCCATTTGGCATAGCCAGCACTCTTCCATGATACCCCGCATTTGAAGCTGAGGAATTGTCAATGCTCTCTGCCCACCGTCGGCCTTACCGAAAAACCGGATTCACACTCATCGAACTGTTGGTTGTGATTGCCATTATTGCCATTTTGGTAGCCCTGCTACTGCCCGCCGTTCAGCAGGCACGCGAAGCGGCTCGTCGAACTCAGTGCAAAAATAATCTCAAGCAGATGGGATTGGCTTTGCACAACTACGAATCCACGCATTCCACCTTTCCACCGGGTTTCATTTCGATTGCGACCACGACGTTTGATGCGGGTGGTTCAAGTAACCAAGCAGTTGATGAATCTGGCCCTGGTTGGGGAGTATTCGCCATGATTCTTCCGTTCATTGATGGCGCAAATCTGAACAATAACATCGACTACAATTTGTCGATTATCGATCCTGCTAACGCGGCCGCTCGTTCCAGCAAGATTTCAAGCTACCTGTGTCCCAGCGATACTTTTGATGACCTTGTGACTGTATTTGAAGGGGATTCTGCTGCAGGAACTGTTACGAACACTGTGATTGTTGATGACTTGGGTCCGGTCAGTTACGTCGGGAGTTTGGCTGGAGCGGATGCGAATGCACCAGGTTACCAAGGACGATATGAAGAACCAGGATTCAACGGAATGTTTCACCGCAACGTGGCCGTTAGAATTCGAGACATCACTGATGGCACTTCCAACACAATTGGAATTGGCGAGCGTTCTGGAATGTTTGTGAACAATGGCTGGGCTGGAGTCATCGATGAACGAGCTGGAGCAGCGACGGGCGGGGTAACAATTCATACCGATGAAATTGTCCAACAGCGAGGTTTAGCGGGACCACAAGTTCGACCAGCAATCACGATGGTTGGTGTGCATGTTCGATCGGGTGGTCCAGGTGGTCCGGGATCAACGAGTGGAAGCCCTGGCGGCTTCTGGTCTCCTCATGTGGGAGGGTGCCAGTTTCTGTTGATGGATGGTTCTGTCCGTCTGATCGGTCAAAGCATTGACATTCAATCCTATCGAAACTTGGCTGCTCGAAACGACGGTCAAGTGCTTGGTGAATTCTAAGTCGCGTTCATCGTGCCCTGAACATCACAATGCTCTGGCTTCAAAAGAAGCGAGAGCATTTTTTATGCAGTTTCTGTTAGTGGAAGCCATCTTTCTCGGCGAATGATTGACCATCAGACACGTGGAGTCAGGGAGGTCGTTTGGTGACTCTCAATTGGGAATCGCGGGTCGAGTTTCAAAACGGGTTGGGAACACTGCAGGCAGCTTCGCTATGCTTTGCGAATGAAGACTTCAGCCGACATTCTTTCTGCGTATTTTGGATATGATTCGTTTCGAGGCCCTCAGCAGGAAATCATTCAGCATGTGCTGAATGATCAGCATGCATTGGTCATTATGCCCACGGGAATGGGCAAATCGTTGTGCTTCCAGATTCCGGCTCTGCTGATGGCTCAAAATGCTGATCCAGCTGATGCCGATCGACCGGGAATCACTTTGGTTTTGTCACCTTTGATTGCCTTGATGAAGGACCAAGTTGATGCCTTGCAGGACAAAGGCATCAATGCCACGTTCATTAATTCGTCTTTAAGAAAACATGAACGAAATACTCGGTACGAAGCTGTTGCAGAAGGCCGTTTTTCGCTGCTTTATGTGACTCCAGAACGCTTCCGTAAGCAGGAATTTCTGGACGTGCTGGCGAAGCGAACCGTGAAGTTGTTGGCAGTTGACGAAGCTCATTGTATCAGCGAATGGGGCCACGACTTTCGTCCGGATTACACTCGACTGGCAGAACTTCGCCAGTTGATGGGCAACCCAACAACGATTGCGTTAACAGCCACTGCAACTCCCGAAGTCCAAACAGACATTGTCAAACAGCTGGGGCTGCAGCCAGACGAAGCTCGACTGTTTCATGAAGGCATTGATCGTCCGAATCTTGCGCTGCGAGTGATCAATGTGTGGGACGCTGATGAAAAGCTTGATGCCATGCATCAAGTGGTAACAGACTGGTTTGAAGATCCTAAGGATCCCGACAACATTGGTAGCGGAATTATCTACTTTACTTTGATTCGGACGTTGGAAGAATTCAGTGATCGTTTACGTGAAGAAGGTGTCGGCCACGTTTGTTATCACGGAGATCTGGATCGCCGGAATCGTCGGTCGATTCAAGAAGACTTTATGCAGGGACGTTGTCCATTAGTTCTGGCGACCAATGCATTTGGAATGGGTGTTGATAAAGACAATATTCGCTTCGTTGTGCATGCTGATGTTCCTGGTTCGATGGAATCCTACTACCAAGAAGTAGGGCGAGCTGGTCGAGACGGTCGGCCATCGGAATGTGTGCTGTTGTACGACCAACGAGACTTGAATACTCAAATGGAATTTCTGCGTTGGAGCAATCCTGATGCGGACTTTTACCAGCGAGTCTACGACCATCTGAAGAATGATGGTGAAAAGGTTCGAGCTTTCGGAATTGATTGGTTGCGAGAACGCTTGTGTGATCGTCAGCGAAGTGATCGTCGTGTTGAAACAGCGCTTGCGATGCTGCAACGCCATTCTGTGATCGAAGATGAAATCGATTTGAGCGATGTGCGAGTGAATGGGCGGTTGCCGGAAGTACTGGCTGACGACGAACTGAGATCTCAGAAGTTGCTTCGAGATCAAAAGAAGCTGTATGCGTTGGTGCAATACGTTCAGTATGAAGGCGAACGAAAGCAATTTATCAACGAGTACTTCGGCGTGGAATAAAGGGCAGGGCGACGAAGCGGCAGGGCACAACAGAGGGCGTGGTGAAACCTTCTGTCGTCGGCCTCTTTGGGCCGATTGTGTTGCATCGGGCTCACAGAGCCCGACGACAGAAGATCGAATTCGGGCTTGCGCAGACCTGAGACGCAGTTTTGATTGCGGAACGAACGGTATCTTGGATACAGCGTTGATCCAGTAGACCTCGAACCAACGCTGCGGTGAATGCGTCTCCTGCTCCCACTGTACTGACGACTTCCGTTGCCATTGCGGGTTCGTGATACATTTGATCGTTCTGCCAGACAGTGGCTCCTTCTGGCCCTGTGGTTAACGCGACGGTTGATAGGCAATAACGTTTCGCAATTTCCGCAAGCTGTTGTTTTACGTCGCCAGAAAGTTTGGTGACGTCTGCGATCACCGGGAGTTCGTCTTCGTTCATTTTCAGAACATTTGCCAGTTCGAGTGATTGCAAAATGCAGTCGGCATCCCAGAAAGGATCTCGAAGATTGATGTCGAGGACTCTCAGAGCACTGCTTGAAGTGGCCATCACGAACTTTTGAAGTACGGCCCGACTGGCAGGTGAGCGTTGCCCCAAGGTTCCAAAACAAACCGCGTCGCAATCGTTGGCTAAGGCTGCCAGTTGATCGTCCCAAACAAGATGATCCCACGCACTGTTGGTTGCAAATTCGTAGGTGGCGATTCCGGCGGCATCCAGTATGACTTGAACGTTACCCGTTTCGAATTTGTTTTGCTGCACGGCTTGAGTTTGAACGTGATCGCCGGTCAGAGCTTTTAATGCGTCGTTGCCCAGCGAATCTGACCCCACGGCACTGACGATGAAAACTTGATCATGACCTGATGCCAAAGCTGCGGAACTGCCAGCAAAGTTTGCGGGAGCTCCGCCGAACCGTGGGCCATCCGGATAAATGTCCCACAGGATTTCGCCGGCACCGACAATCGTTTTTCCCGTGGGCATGGAATTTGTTTTCTAGGTTCTTGGCTGCTCAGCAGGAACCACTTTATGAAATGAGTTCAGCGAAAGCTGACTCTTTCGCTGTTGGCTTGTTCCCCTCTATGATTCCAGTCCTGAGTTGCGATAACAACCTACAAGTCACAGACTCTTTTTTTCTGAACCTGATCCGACATGAAGTATATTCCCAACGACAACGCTGATTTCATTCCTGCTTCTCATGAAGATCCCAAGAATCCGGGAGTGCTAAAGCGAGTCATCGCGACGGCGGCCGATTTGCAGGCGGGGCAAGTGCAGATGGTGAACTGGGCCAAGTTACC
>CAYTUE010000055.1:14922-22071 GCA_964441085.1 uncultured Planctomycetaceae bacterium | reverse complement strand
CCGCACAGGTCGACTTCAATTGTCGGAGTGAACCACCGCAGTGGCCATGCTTCGCCCGTCTTTGGCAGCACGAAGGCTGTTTCGGAGAGGTTGTTTTCCATGGCTACGGATTGCAGCCATGCGTGAGATCGTTTTTTGTCCAGCAAAACAACGGCAGCCGGATTGCCGCTGAAGGCTTCTGATGTGAAGGAATCAATTTGGAAAAAGGGAAGGCTCATGATGGGAGATTGTTCTTTTGCGAACATCTTTGGGGCGCGGTTTAACCTTCTGTAGTCGGCCTCTGTGAGGCCGATTGTTTTGGATCGGGCTCACAGAGCCCGACTACAGTGACACGCGCAGCTGCAGTGATGCAGTCTGGCGACAGTTACTTTTGTCAACTACGTTGCAACAGGCTGCTGGATGTTGACCACGGCGATGTTGTGGTCGATGGCGTTGGCTAAATGTTTGGCCATGCGAACTTTGAAGCGGACGGTTGAACCATCGTTTTCATAGCTGCGTTCCAGTTCTTCGGCGTGTTGATTCAGCCAAGATAAAAGTTTGCCGTTACTGACGCTGGTTTGGATATCGGCGAATACGAAGCCTCCAGAAAGCCGTTCGGCTACTAAGTTCGACAACTTGTCGATGCCTTGACCTGTGGCCGCGCTAATCGTAATCGTGTCGTCATAGTGGCGACGTAGGACGTCGATGAAACTGCGATCTTCAATTTGATCGGCCTTGTTCAGGACTAGGACCACGTTGGAACAGTCGACTCCAATTTCTTCCAGCACCTGATAGCAGGTGTGAATTTGTTTTTCCGCTTCGGGATTGCTGGCGTCAACGACGTGCAGCAGCAGGTCGGCGTGTCGAGCTTCTTCCAAAGTGGAACGGAAGGAAGCGACTAAATGGTGAGGCAGGTTGCGGACAAAGCCGACCGTGTCGCTGAGTAACACTTCGTTGTAGTTGGGGACGTTCCAGCGACGTGTTCGAGTATCCAAGGTGGCGAACAGTTTATCTTCCACCAGCACGTCGGCTCCGGTGAGTGATCTCATCAACGTGCTTTTGCCGGCGTTCGTGTAACCGACCAGAGAAACTGTTTGTTCAGTTCGTCGTTGAGAGACCGTGCGTTCTCGACGGTTTTCGACGTGCTTTAATTTGGCTCGTAAATCGGAAATACGTTTGTCGATTAACCGACGGTCTGTTTCCAGCTGTTTTTCCCCCGGTCCACGACCGGCTCCGATTCCTCCGGCGATGCGTTCGAGGTGAGTCCACATGCGTTTTAGCCGAGTTCGGAAGTACATCAACTGAGCCAGTTCCACCTGCAACATCGCTTCGTGAGTTTGCGCGTGGGTGGCGAAGATATCCAGAATGACTTCGCTGCGATCGACGATTGGCTTTTCGACCGCTTGTTCTAGCGATCGCCCCTGAGACGGAGTCAGGTTGTTGTCGAACACGACCATTTCGGCTCCCGTGTGTTCGACCAGCATTTTCAGTTCTTCCAGCTTGCCGGTGCCAAGGCAATGGGCGGGATGCGGTGTGTCTCGAAACTGAACGATTTCGCCCACCACGTTGACTCCGGCCGTTTTTACGAGACCCTTTAATTCATCCAGCACGCCTTCTCGATCGGTGGTTTCACCGGGATCGAAGACTCCGACAAGAATGGCGTCTTGGTTGGCAACTTTTAGTTCGTCACGTTTGGGATCACCCAAGTGGTTTTCTCCAGATGCAGGGGAAGGTGTGCTTTTTTAAAAAGCAGGGCTTGCTGTGTCGTCGTGTCACTGTTTGTATTCTATCTTCTGAACGACACTGGGAAAACCGAAATCGTTCGCAGGAAATCTGAGCGAAAAAATGATGTCACAGAAAAAAAAAGCCGTTGTTTTGGTCAGCGGAGGCCTTGATTCGGCCACCGTGATGGCAATTGCAAGGGACCAAGGCTTCGAAATCCATGGGCTGTCGTTCGATTATGGGCAACGGCATCGTTTTGAGCTGCAGTCGGCAGAGAAAGTCTGTCAGGCCAATAAAGTGGCAAGTCACGTGGTTTTTCCAGTCGCAACGTCGATTTTTCGAGGGACCGCTTTGGTGAATTCCATTGATGTGCCTCATCGACGGACGGATCAGGAAATGGGAGATGGGATTCCGGTCACCTATGTGCCAGCTCGCAACACCATTTTTCTGTCAGTGGGATTGGGATTGGCGGAATCCATCGGCGCGGCTGATATTTTTATCGGAGTCAATGCGGTGGACTACAGTGGCTACCCGGATTGCCGTCCAGAGTACATTACTGCGTTTGAAGATATGGCGAACTTGGCCACGAAGATGGGGGTCGAAGGGCGGCGAATTCAAATTCATATGCCGTTGGTATCGCTGACCAAAGCCGACATCATTCGCAAAGGTTTAGATTTGTCTGTTGACTACAGTTTGACTCACAGCTGCTATGACCCATCTGATGATGGCGTCAGTTGCGGTGAGTGTGATTCGTGTCAGCTTCGGTTGAAAGGGTTTGCCGAGGCCGAAGTGAAAGATCCTATTCGTTACGCTGGTTCGTGATTGGTTTTTCTGCTTGTGTTTATTTCTGAAGTCTATGAATCCTTCCAAGGCGAAGGGCCATACGCGAAAACAGATTCGCTCTTTATTCGAACATCAGGGTGCAATCTGCGCTGTTCGTTTTGTGATACTCCGTATGCGTCTTGGAACCCCGAAGGGACTCAACAAGGCCTTGAAGAACTTGGTCAGCTGATCGGCGCGTCAACGGCGGGGCACGTTGTGATTACAGGCGGAGAACCCATGTTGGCTCCGGCGTTGCCAGAGCTCACGGAATTGTGTCGTTCGCATGACAAGTTTGTGACGATTGAAACAGCAGGAACCGTCGACCGATCGGTGGAATGTGACTTGATGGCGATTAGCCCCAAGCGTCACAATTCGACTCCTGAAGACGCAGTTTGGTCTGTCCGCCACGAACAGACTCGCCACCAACCCGCTGTCATTAATGCCTTGTTTGGTCGCTATGACGCCATCCTGAAATTTGTGATTGATCAGCAAACTGATGTGGATGACGTGGTGGAGTATTTGACAGAATTCCCTGCGATTTCAACTGATCGTGTCTGGCTGATGCCTCAGGCTCGAACCACTGAAGAACTTGCTGAGAAAAAAGGCTGGGTGCAAGCAGCAGCCGCCCAAGCTGGTTTTTCATTTTCGAGTCGACTGCACATCGAAAAGTATGGCGACCGCCGGGGGGTATGACGCCGTTCTGTTGTCACTCTTTCACGAGACATTGGTCGTTAATACAAAAAGAATGCGTGTTTTGCGGCAGTTTTGCAGCCGTGTTTCCATTCGGGAATCGTTGGATCTATGGAAAAAAACACACGACTTCTCTTATCCGGCTGTTAATAATCGTTGCAACAGAAACAGTGGTCGCTTGATACAAGAATGCTGGGATTTCATGTTCGTTGGTAGGGAGCTAAGATTGACTAGGGGCTTGTTCTCGCCTGAGATTAAGCTGACTTTGGATTTGTTTTGAATGTTCTATGCACCTTGTTTCCTGATTCTGCTGCAGATTGCCTGACGTGTCGAATTCTCCTGACCCGCCCTCTTCCTCTGTGCTTCCTCCTGATCTCCTGAAGCGCATCGATGGGTTCTCACGACTTCTGGGTGCTGGCAGCATTGGCTGGATGACCGATCGACCGTTCCAGAAAACACTGGGAACGGGAGGGCAGGGAACTGTATTGCTGGCCGAAAGGCGAGGAGCAGGAAATTTTAGTATTCCTGTGGCGATGAAGTTCTTTTCGCCTCATCAGTTCAAGACAGTTGCGAACTACGAATCCGAGATGCTGCGAATGACAGAAGTGGCGGCGATGGTGGCTCGAATTCAAGATGACCATCTGGTTGACGTTCACACGGTGATCAAAGACAAGGGTGTGTATTATTTGGAAATGGAGTGGATCGATGGCTTCGATCTGTTGCACATCCTTCGTCGGGACACGCTCGATATTGTTCAAGGTGCGGTCACCTTGGGACGTTGGCAAAAACTCAATGATGAAATTGTGACAACGGGCGAAGTGGCTTGTCGTCTTCAACCAGGGATGGCGGTTGCCATTATTCGAGAATGCTTGGCTGGGGTTTCGGCCTTGCATCGGCAAAACATTATTCACTGCGACTTAAAGCCATCCAATGTGATGGTGAAACGCACTGGTCAGGTGAAACTGATTGATATTGGATCTGCCTACTGGGTCGACAATCCTCCGGAAGGCCAGCCATGCACTTTGGAGTATGCTGCTCCTGAAGTGCTTGCGGGAAATCGAGCGACAGCTCAAGCTGATATTGCCAGCCTTGGATACATGCTGCTGGAACTACTCACCGGTTCGAAGCCGTTTGCGAATCTCAACTATCGAGATCTCACGGCCGCCAAATTGAATCTGTTGGACCGGCTGCCAGCCATGCTTCCCATTGATACGTTTCCTCATAGTGAACGCTTGATTACTCTTTTGCGAAAGATGATGCATCCGAATTTGGAAGAACGATTTCAGTCGGCCGAAGATGCTGAACTTTCAGACGACGGGGCGGCCGCGTTTTTGCGGGAATTGGTGTTAAGTGAGCGGTCTCAGGAATATGCCAGCGAACTTCGCAACTGGATTGCTGAAATGGAAACCGATTTAATGCAGAAGGCGAGCCAAGGGGCACCTTCTTGGGAAGAACGTCTGACAACCGCGATTCCAGTGACAGCCAGCGGAATTTTTACGCCGCCCGTGGATCCTCAGTCCACTAAGATCATCGATGACGTGGCTGAATGACGTTTACCGGTACGTGTTGTTCAGCACAGGTTATGATTGTTCCGGCAGCAGTGATTGGTCGGACAGATTCGGCGTCGAAGGATCTGGTGTGGCTGTTTCGTCGGGTTCGTTTGCTGACGTGCTGTGATTAGGCTGCACCACTTCAGAAGATTGTTCGTCGACGAGAGATTCGGTTGTTTGTTCGTTGGCTTCTGCTCGATTCTGCTGTTGTTCCAAACGCTTGTCCCAGTAGGAAAGATAGTGTTCGTAAGCGGGGTGGTCTTTTGCTTCGGCTTCGAGCATCTGTCGAGTATTGTCGATCAGGGATTGTTCGTCTTCTAAAGACAAGCGTCCGATCAGGACTCGACTCCGCAGAAACACGAAGTAGGTATCAAGAACATCGCATCGACAGTAGTCGTTGATTTTGTCGGCTTGGCCGTCCCACCACAGACCTTGAACTTGAGAACCATCGATGCCTGATTTGCCAGGTTTATCAATGAGGTTGGCGATCAGGTTGAGACCACCGTTGACTCGCACAGCACTGAAGTTGGAAAAGAAGTCCTGTAAGTCAATGTGTCGATCGATATTGTAGCGATTGCGAGATTGCTCGTAGGTGCGAGATTCCACATTAAACCACGCTGGTACACTGATACCGTATCGAAACGCGCCGAATTCGAGAACAGGCAGATCGTAGCCTCGACCGTTAAACGTGACCAACGTGGGACGGTCGTAGTGCATCCATCCCTTCCAAAACCCTCGCACGATTTGTTCAGGACGAAATTTGGGGGCATCCAGTACGGTCAAGTTGGTCAGCCGAAAATCGGCCGTCACCTTTCCGACTGCGACAGACACAGGCAGCACGCTTGTGGCTGGCAAAACGTCTCGACCCGTTTGTTCTATTAAGTCGGCGTGATACTGTTCGATCGCTTCTCGATCAGACATTTCGTCGTTGTCGGGGTAGCGAACTCGTCGAATCAGGTCTCCATCGCCGACAGTTTCTACATCGAAAATCAGATAACGAACGTCGCTCATGGAGTCTGTCTTTCGGGTAAAGGAACACAAAACGCTGGGTTTGGCCGAGGCACTGCTGAAGTCTTCTTCGGGTTTGTTTGAGTTGGCTTTCAGACACAACGCTTGGAATCTGCAGATTGGCTTTTCTTTGTCACGCTGACACGGTCCAATGTGCATCCGCTCAGTCCACTCCACAGCTTTGTCACGCCGTATTTTTGAGACCCATGACCCAACAGCCTAACCAAACAGGTGATCATATTTCCTCCGAACAACTGGAAGAACAAGCAATTAAAGGATTGTCTGTCGCCTATCAAAGGATGAGACAAGAAATTGGCAAGGTCATTGTGGGCCAAGATGAAGTGGTTGACGAACTTCTGATTGCCATGTTTTGCCGAGGTCATTGTTTGTTGGTGGGCGTTCCGGGCCTCGCCAAAACCTTGCTATGCAGCACGATCAGTCGAATTCTGCAGCTGAATTTTCGTCGGATTCAGTTTACGCCAGACTTGATGCCTTCTGATATCACGGGCACGGACGTGTTGCAGGACGACATTGAAACAGGCCGCAAGACATTTCAATTTATCAAAGGCCCATTATTTACCAACGTGCTATTGGCAGACGAAATTAATCGGACGCCTCCGAAAACTCAAGCTGCTTTATTGGAAGCGATGCAGGAACGTCACGTGACCGTGGGGGCAACAACCTATGAACTGCCAAACCCGTTTTTCACTTTGGCGACTCAAAACCCGATTGAACAAGAAGGAACATATCCACTGCCTGAAGCTCAGCTAGATCGCTTCATGTTTAACGTGCTTGTGAAGTATCCGACCGCCGCAGAAGAATTGCGGATATTGAAACAGACCACTGGCAATGATAAGCCGGAATTAAAGCCCGTACTGACAGGAAAACAGATTCAGGCACTGCAAGAAGTTGTGCGCAAAGTTCCCTGTGCAGAATACAACTTTATCTATGCTCGAGATCTTGTTCGAGCGACTCGACCAGACGAAGGGGAAGCTCCTGATTTTGTCAAAGAATTGGTGAGCTGGGGAGCAGGGCCTCGAGCGGGCCAGTATCTCATTCTTGGTGCTCGCGCAAGAGCACTCTTGGAAGGTCGTTTTCATGTCACAACCGAAGATATCAAGTATGTCGCCAAGCCCGTTTTGCGTCATCGAATCATGACGACGTTCAAAGCCGACAGTCAGGGGATTTCAACCGACGATGTGATTGAACGGCTCATCAAGCATGTGCCCGTGGAATTACATGAACAGGCAAAAAAGAAGACTGGTCGCACACGGTAATGTGATTCTAGGGGCGTGGTTGGTTCTTTGGGGGTTGGCCCTTTGGGGGTTGGCCCTTTGGGGTTGGAAAAATGGTAGGCAGAATCGATCCGGCGACACGG
>CAYTUE010000055.1:11692-14822 GCA_964441085.1 uncultured Planctomycetaceae bacterium | reverse complement strand
GGGTTGGCCCTTTGGGGTTGGAAAAATGGTAGGCAGAATCGATCCGGCGACACGGCGTTTAACGGAACTCAAACAGGCAGCAGACAGTGCGTCCGAGCATCAGCTGTTGGTTGTTGTGGAAGATGCTCTGCATGCGAATTCCAGTCTTGTTGTGGAGCAGGCGGCGATCTTGGTTCGAGAACGTGAGCTTAAAATTGAACCCGCAATTTTGGTGAAGGCATACGAAAAGTTTTTAGTGACAGCGGAAGATGCCGATCAATCCATCGAAGACAAGAATTGTCGAGCCAAATTGCCACTGGTAGAAGCTCTTCATTGTTTGCAATTCGACGATCCCGATTTCTATTCCGCTGGTTTGCTGTATGTGCAATGGGAACCGGCATGGCCAGAGAGTCAAGAGACAGCCGGCAACCTTCGAGGGGCTCATGCTTTCGCTTTGGTTTCAAGTCAGCAGGCGTCGCCTCATGAAACCTTGATGCAGTTGGTTGCTCTTTTGTTTGATCGCAGTGTGACGGCTCGAACGCATGCCGCAGCGGCGATTGGGCAGCTCGGACATCCGGGCAGTGCGGCTGTGATGAAAACCGCCATCCTGCAGAACACCGATTGCAGTGAGGTTTTGGGGGAGTGTTTTCGCAGCTTGTTGCGTAACGATCGAAGCAGTTTGAATTTTATTGCCAGCTACTTGGAAGCTGATGAACTGGTGATTGAAGCTGCTTCAACATTGACGGAATTCGGGTCTGCCGCTGGGGTTGGCTTAGTGATTGCGAAGGCGAGTTTGGTTTCGGGGGAGTTGCAGGAGGCCTTGTTTGCGACTTTGGGGATCAGTCGGCATGCCGATTCGGTTAAGTTTCTGGTAGAAAGCATTGGGGGCAAAGGCGATATTTCAAAGTATGCAGTGAAAGCTCTGGCTCCCAAAAAGTTTTATCCTGACATCGTTCGGCAGGTGGAAGCTGCTGTTTCTGCCGTCGATGACAAGGCTTTATGGGCCGTGTTTGATAAGGTCTTTGGAAGCGCTGCGAAATCAGATTGAATTTCCAAGCCATCAATGCGGAGTCTTTCTCGCATTTTGCGTTCTGATCAATATGCCTTTTCTTTTTGTGCGAGTGAAATCATGCATCGCGATCTGCTTGTTGTCTTGGTTGGGTTTTTGTTTACGACGGCAGTCGCAGACACAGCAGTTCGGCAAAGAGCGATTGATGTTGTTTTGCTGAAAGATGGGACTCGCCTGATGGGTGTGGTCATGCAAGATGCACAGAAGAAAGAAAATGTCAGTCAGCATATTCAAATGCTGTTTCGGGCAGACTGGTTGAAAAACAAGGCTGCTGATTTGTACGCCGAAGCGATCGCAGCCAAAGACGATCAAAAACAGGCTGTTGAAGCCGAAGCGACAGTTCAGTCTCTGTTGGAAGACCACATCAACGAGCTACAGAATGCGGCAGAACCGAATCTTCGGCGAATGACATTTTTGGCTGAAGAACTGGATGCGCTGCGTCACGCAGAAGCTGCCGACGATCCGAATGTGATCCTGTTAGAGATTCCGCTGAGTCGCATTCGGCGTCAGGCGTTAAAGCCACCTGCGTTTCGTCAATTGGCTGGTCTCGGAATTTTGAATCAAGTGGAATCCACAGAAACAGCGAAATCCACGGAGCTGAAACACACACTTTCGCAAATCCCTGCTGCGGAACTTGTGACTGATTTACCAAGGCAAAACGCAGGAAATAAGGAAGCCATTCTGCAGCGGATTTTGGCGCACGCTGATCGAATGGTTGGGAAGACCTCACGATTGGTCTTCTTTAACGGCACGTGGTTATCTGAATCAGCCGCAGCTGAAAATCAGCAAGCCATGATGCTGCAAATGATGACTGGGGGTTTGCAGTCTCAATTACAACAGCTGCTTAATGAAACGGGTGGCACTGCGCCGGGCGGTCAGCCGAAACAGCAGCAACTGCCCGACCAGTTGCCCACCACGGCTCAGGCTCTTGCAACGACAGAAGGTGCAGATGTTGTTGAAGTCAGAACCATGCAGTTGAACGCCACAAACGGAACAGCGTCGGTGAGCATCGCCGTGTATTCTCGCAGCAATGATCAGTCACCGTGGAAGAAGGTTGTCATGGTGAATGCTTCGGCGAAACCGTCTGATGTTTCTGCAGAAAGCCGTCAAAGAATTTTGCAGGATGAACGAGTCAAAGAAGTGACAGACGTGTTTTCACAGTTCGGAATCAATTCGAGTCAACTGGATTCCGCTTTGACGATGGGAGCTGTTGTGGAAATCGCTTCGGGTAAGGCCGCTGTGTTGCTTACAGAACAGTTGAAACCCGTTGCTTCAACCAGTGCCAAAGTCAGATTGCTCCGTCGTACATTGTCAACGACGAAGTAATCCGTTGTTTTTGAATTCCACTCTGTCACGTCTTTTTGAGTTTTGTGCGAAGCGATCATCATGACATTACGAAAACTGATTGTGCGAACTCTGATTGTCGGTGCTCTCTTTTTTGCGTTGGTGCTGATCTGTTTGTGTGTGGCTGGGTATATGGCCTTTCAACAGCCTGAATTCTACTCACAAATTTCAGCAGGGGATGCTGTTGATTTTGAAAAGTGGATGCTTCAACAGCAAGCGGATTTGAAACAGTGGACGGAAACATCGGTGAAAAATCAACGTCGCATTGCAGAGCTTGGTGATGCGTCTGACGACCAGTACGATCCTCGTTTGGATACTCATTCCATTTCTGTATCCGAACTGCAGTTGAATGAGATTCTGAGATCTCGGCTAAAAAAAGTAGGCAGTGTACAAGACCCACGCGTGAAGTTGTCAGTCGACCAGATGCAACTTGGTGTTCAAGTTGCAATGGATGAATCGTTACTTGTGTTGTCGGTTTCGCTGAAGCCCTCTGTTTCTACGGAGGGAAGAATTCACTTTGAGATTCAGAGTGGCCATATTGGAAATCTTCGGGTTCCGCTGCATACGATTCTGAAGATGCTGCAGGCGGAAATGACGACTCATTCGAGTACTCTAAAGCTGGATTCATCAGGGCCGAATCCGGTCTTTGTCTGGAATCACCAACAGAGGAAAGAGGTACCGGCTGTGCAGGCGGTTCACTGTTCTGACGGAGCTTTGGAAATTACGTTTCAGGCTCCT
>CAYTUE010000055.1:4202-11592 GCA_964441085.1 uncultured Planctomycetaceae bacterium | reverse complement strand
GTCGGTGTCGGTGGCAGTCACAGTCACTTTGGTTGAGACTGCCACCATCAAGCCGCTTGGCTATACTTTCTGCCATCGGAGAGTTTTTCCAGAAAGCCTTGCAATGAACGATGATATCGAAACGCTGTACCATGACGCCATTTTCGCAATTGGCGATGACGATTTCGACGACGCAGTCGACACGTTGAATCAAATGCTTTTGATTGCTCCTGACTCGCCTTATACGATTGAAATTCAGGGTGATTTGGCGAAATCAGATGGTCAGCTTCTTGAAGCGGATCGGTACTATCGTCGACTGCTAGAAACAGCGACTGATGATTACTGGAAAGGTGTTGCTTATACATCTTTGGGCGTTCTTTGGGGATCCGCAGAACAAGGAGATCGTGTTCGAGGCTACTTTGTTTCGGCGGTGGGTGCGTTTCTCGCCTGTGGGGCTGAGGACAGTGCAGTCGCTGCCTACGCAGCGATTGCTCGCTTTGATATCGACCAAGGTGAGTTCGAACGGGCGATCGAATCTCTTCAGGCTGCGATCACATTATTTGAAAAATCTACGGCTCCCGACGAGATCGAATCCGATGTGGGAACGGTGCGATTGATGCTGGGGACATGCTATCGGCAACTGGGAAAACTTGACCAAGCCAAACCGATACTGAATGAAGCTTTGAAGGTGTTTCAGAAACTTGAAGAGCCCGATCAGAGTGCCAGTGCTTTGGATGCGTTAGGAATTCTTGAACAAATTCAAGGGGACGATGTGGCTGCTGAAAAATTGCACTTGAAGGCAGTGGAAATGAACGCGGCGATTCATTTTCAAGCAGGTCTTTCGAGCAATTACGGCAACCTCGCAATCCTACATATTCATCGTTCGCAATGGGACCAAGCGGCAGACTGGGCAGGCAAAGCCTACTTGATTGACAAAGACAACAACGATGAAAACGGAATCGCTCACTACCATTTGTTAATGGGTGAAATTGAATTTGAGCGAGGAAATACAGATCGGGCCGAAGACCATTTGCAACAGGCAGCGGAGCTGTACAAAGAATGTGGTGACGCCGAAGACATGATTGGTGTGCAAGGCAAGACGGCCGTGCTCTATCGCCAACAAGGAAAACTGGGCGAAGCATCAGAAATCAACGAACGCATTTTGGTTGAAGCGGAACGTATGGGGCACAGAGAAGGGATTGCCGCAATCCTAGAAGACCTTGGTCAAGTGCGTAAAGCTCAAGGGCGAACAGAAGATGCTCGTCAATTTTGGCAACGATCCCTGACGCTGTACGAAGAACTTGGCGCCCAAAAGATGATTGCCCAGGTGCAACGGGAGTTGGCAGGATTGTAGAGTGGCGTTTGTGGGCGCAGCCCGAGATTCATCGGTGTGAACGTTGGCGACAGGTTTATGTGGTTTCGTCGGTTCCTATTGTGCGAAGCTTCAACAGTGGAATCCTGTGCCTTCGGCACCTTGGTTGCGAGCAACCAAGGCCACTCTAGGGCTTAGTTCCACGTGACGGACAGTCTCGGGTTGAAACCCGAGGCGATCACGTGCCGTCGCTCCGTCTGGAGCTGATGTAGAGTGCTCGTCACCTGCACCGACTGCTACTCAAATTCAACCAGCAGATCTCCGGTTTCAACTTGGCTGCCGCTTTTGACGTAGACTGCCGAAACCAAGCCGTCTTGTTCGGCGTTCATCATGGTTTCCATTTTCATGGCTTCGAGCGTCAGCAGCTTTTGGCCTTTCTTTACGTTGTCTCCCGCTTTTACGGCTACAGCGACCACCATACCAGGCATGGTGCTGCCCACATGGTTTTTATTGGCAGGGTCTGCTTTCACGGCTTTCACGATATCTGTTTCGATGTTTGAATCAGTGATCGTGATTTCTCGAGGTTGCCCGTTTAATTCGAAGAAGACCGTTCTTGTTCCGTCAGCATGAGGATTGCCGATGGTTAGGAACTTGATAATCAAAGTCTTACCGGGTTCGATGTCGACTGCGATTTCTTCGCCTGGTTCAAGCCCATAGAAGAAGTTCGGGGTCGGCAGAATACTGACGTCACCGTACTGTAATTGATGAGCGGCAAAGTCTTCGAAGACTCGCTCGTACAACAACCATTGTACCACTTCACGCTGCAAAGGGTCTCGTTGCAGAACTTCTTTGACCTTGGCGGTGGCTGCAGAGAAATCGGCTGCTGGAAGTGTTTCTCCTGGTCGGCCCGTGAATTCATCTTTGCCTAACAGAACTCGTTGCTTGACGGCATCTGGGAAGCCACCTGGTGGCTGGCCCATGCCTCCGCCAATTAAGTCAATCACGCTGGCTGGGAACGCGATATCTCGATCAGCATTTAACACATCTTCGTTGTTCAGGTCATTGGCGACCATAAACAGTGCCATGTCTCCGACGGCCTTGCTTGATGGAGTCACCTTGGGAATGTCACCAAATAACTGGTTGACTCCCGCGTAGATTTTACAGACTTCGGCCCAGCGGTCGGCAAGACCTAATGCGCGAGCCTGTTGGAACAGATTGGTGTACTGGCCACCAGGCATTTCGTGTTCGTAAAGATCGGCAGTGGCGGGTAAGACTTGGCTTTCGAAGGGAGTATAGAATTCACGGGTGGCTCGCCAGTACTCGGCGACTTCATCCAGCTTCTGCGAATCCAGTGCGGTGTCTCGATCTCCAAAGCGAAGCATTTCAACAATGGTATTTAGGTTCGGTTGGCTGGTTCCACCGGACATGGGTGCCATCGCAGTATCTGCAATATCCAGTCCGACTTTGCTGCCCTCTAAAATGGAGGCCGCTTGAATACCAGCTGTGTCGTGAGTATGGAAGTGAACGGGAATACCCACTTCTTCTCGGAGTGCTTTGACTAATGCCGATGCAGCGGCCGGTTTACACAGTCCAGCCATGTCTTTAATGGCGAGAATGTGAGCACCCATTTTTTCCAGTTCTTTGGCCAAGCCAACATAGTATTTCATGTCGTACTTGGTGCGATGAGGATTGGTGAGATCACCGCTATAGCAGATGCTGGCTTCGCAGAGCATGCCCGCGTTGATCACAGATTCCATCGCCACTTTCATGTTGGGCAAAAAGTTCAGTGCGTCGAAGACTCGGAAAAGATCCATTCCGCATTCGGCGGATTCCTTTACGCATTCTGCCACAACATTGTCAGGATAATTCGTGTATCCCAATGCGCTCGATGCTCGCAGTAGCATCTGAGTGAGAATATTGGGAACTCGGGCTCGAAAATCTGCCAGACGTTGCCACGGGCATTCCTTGAGGAACCTCATCGACGTATCAAAGGTGGCCCCTCCCCACATTTCCAAGCTGAACAGGTTGCTGCAATTGCGAGCATATGCGTCAGCAATTTGCAGCAGGTCGTAGGTTCTCATACGAGTCGCTAGCAGTGACTGATGAGCGTCTCGGAAGGTGGTGTCGGTAATCAGCAAACGATCTTGATCACGAATCCACTGGCTGAATTTTTCAGGCCCCAGTTCCAGAAACTTGTCTCGAGATCCTTTGGGAATCGGCTGGTTGTGATTGACGGGTGGCAGCGGCGCGGGGTCTCGGCGAAGAGCAACCGGACGCCCTTTGACGAGTTCGTTGCCGTTGACCATGGTTTCGGCCAAGTACGACAGAATTCGAGTGGCTCGGTTTTGTCGAGCGGCGAATTCGAACAGAGCAGGTGTTTCGTCGATAAATCGAGTGGTGCAGTCTCCACCGCGAAACGTTTCGTGTCCGAGAGTTTTCAACAGGAACGGGATGTTGGTTTTGACTCCACGAATCCGGAACTCGCGAAGAGCACGTTCCATGATGCCGATGGAATTGGCAAAGTTGCGTCCTCGAGCCGTCACTTTGGTGAGCAGAGAGTCGTAGAATGGATTGACAACGGCACCAGAAAACGCGCTCCCGGCATCAAGGCGAATTCCCATACCGCTTGCAGAACGGTAGTGAGCGACTCGACCGTAATCCGGCATGAAGTTGTTTTCAGGGTCTTCTGTGGTCACTCGACATTGAAGAGCAAAGCCGGTGACCTTAACGGATTCTTGTGATGAAATATCGATTTCCGGGTCGGACAACTTATGCCCCATGGCGACCAGAATTTGAGACTTCACGATGTCGATGCCAGTGACTTCTTCAGTCACTGTGTGTTCTACTTGAATGCGAGGATTCACTTCGATGAAGTAGAATTCTTGAGCATCTGCGTCGACTAAAAATTCAACTGTGCCCGCGCAGCTATAGTTCGATTGCTGGCCAATTTTTAGTCCGGCTTCCAAGATGCCGTTTCGCAGTTTGTCGGACAGATCCGGCGCGGGAGCCAGTTCGATCACCTTTTGATGACGACGTTGCACACTGCAGTCACGTTCGAAGAGGTGAACCAGATTGCCGTGTTCGTCTCCTAGCAATTGCACTTCGATGTGCTTGGCTCGAGCAATAAATTTTTCGATGAAGACTTCTGCGTTACCGAAAGCTGTGAGAGCTTCGTTGCGAGCACTTTCAAACTGTTGAGCAAATTCGTCGGCCGTTCGTACTACTCGCATGCCTCGACCACCGCCTCCATGAGACGCTTTGATCATAACGGGGAAGCCCACTTTTTCGGCGGCTGCTTGAGCTTCTGCGAGTTCTTCGACGGCTCCTTGAGTTCCTCCTAAAATGGGAACATCGGCTTTGATTGCGATGGCTCGAGCAGACGTTTTGTCTCCCAAGTTTTCCAAAGCATGCACAGAAGGTCCAATAAACTTGATGCCAGCGGCTTCACACGCTTTGGCAAAGTCGGATCGTTCTGAAAGGAAACCGTAGCCGGGATGAATGGCGTCGGCTCCCACGTCTTTTGCCAGTTGAACGATGGCGTCGATATCGAGGTAGGCTCGAATCGGTTCGCCCTGTTTGCCGATTTTGTAGGCTTCGTCCGCTTTAAAACGGTGCAGGGCGTAGCGGTCTTCGTGGGAGTAGATGGCAACCGTGCGAATTCCCAGTTCCGTCGCGCTGCGGAAGACTCGGATGGCGATTTCGGATCGGTTGGCAACAAGCAGTTTTTTAATAGTCGTCATAGCTGGGCAACGCATAGAAGAAGGGTGAGGAGACTCGCCGATGCATAGAATACGCGAATTCTGAGTTGTACTCCATCGGTCGCTGCAAGGAATTGTCTGGGTGGAAAATTTCTGATTCAGTAGATCGTTGAATGATCTGGTAGCCTGTGCGACCTGTCTTCGTCCACTTCGCCGTTAATTTTGTCGGAAAGTAGGATTCAGAATGCAGATTCGCGTCGCAACCGCCGAGGACGCCCACGTTTTGGCCAATTTCAACCTTCGTTTGGCTCAAGAAACCGAAGGAAAGATTCTGGATACCGCCAAGGTACAAAGCGGAGTTTGCAATGGCCTGAAACAAGGCCCAGAAGTCCAATATTTTGTGGCAGTCGCCAATAATGACACGATTTTTCCTGCTGCTTCTCCTGGAATCACGGCTGTTGCTACGGCTGCTGATTCTGAACCGAGTGGGCAAATCGTGGGGCAACTGATGCTGACTCGCGAATGGAGCAATTGGCACCTATCGGAAGATGCAGTTCACTGATTGCGGTGACAAGGTGATGGAACGATTGTTGTCGACTGTTTCTGCAGGACCAATTGAACGGCTTGAATTTTGCTCGCTCGCTGTTTTCGCAGATTGCTTATTGAGCGGCCGCCCACACGGCGAGTTCTTCTCGATTAATTTTGACGTTGTGCCGAGTGTCAACAGGAAGAGATCGATGCAGCAAGACATCTTGAATGGTGTGAGTCAAAGAGTTTGCTGATGCAAGCTGTTGCAGTTCGCTGATTAATTTTTGTTTGGCTGCTGTGGTTTGAGGATACTGGCCGGGTTCTGGTTCACACACAATCACGGGGCGTTGAGAATTTGTGTTTCGGTTGCCGATTCCAACTAAAGCCGATCGGTAGAGATGCGGGTGTTGGTTAAAGATGGCTTCACAGCGAACAGAATACAGTGGCCCGTTGTTGGTGAAGACAATGTGAGCCTTCCGACCACAGAACCAAAGTCGACCATTGGGATCGATGTAGCCAACGTCTCCCATGCGATGCCAGAATGTCCTTCCGACGGGATCATGAATTTTTGCAAGCGCTGTGCCATCTGGTTGCTGGAAGTATTCACGAGTGGCGACGGGGCCTTGAACAATGATTTCTCCGATTTCACCTGCTTGGACTTCGACCGCATTTTGGATTTCATCAATGGGATCGAAGTTCACTTCAATGATCTTAACTGACATCTGATCGAATACGTCACCCACGCAGGTGCCTGCTCCTGTTGCGGTTTGAGCGGCTGTGGTTGCCAATACTTCTCGCCCGCCAATAGCAGCCACTGGAAGGCATTCGGTCGCTCCGTATGGCGTAAAGAGATCTGCGGTGTCTGGGAGAACCTTGAGCATGCGTTGCACAACATGATTCGGAACGGGGGCTCCAGCGGAAAGAATACGTTTGATCGTGGGAAACTGTACGTTGTGAGTTTCGCAGTACCGTCCCAAGGTGTTCCACAAAGCGGGGCTGCCAAACGCTTGAGTCACGCCTTGATCTTCAATTGCTTCGATAAATTTCAAAGGGTCAATATCAGCGGGACGAGTGGGATCCATGTCTGGGATCACAGTGGTGACTTGCATGGCGATGTTAAACAGCGCAAACAGTGGAAAGCCTGGCAGGTCGATTTCTCCCGGTTGGATTCCAAAGCGATCTCGAATCAAATCAACTTGAGCATCAAACATTGCGTGTTCATAGCAGACTCCCTTGGGTGGTCCCGTACTGCCACTGGTGAAGATGATGGCGGCGGGGTCTGTTGCTTTGGTTTTCGGAAGCTCGGCAGTCGATGCTTTTCCTTTTCGAACCAAATCGACGTACTTCAGCATTCCGGTGGCTGCGATCCCTTTTCCAACGGCAACATTGAATCGGGCGGCTTGATATTGGGATCTTTTTAGTCGACGGACAAGGTGGACAAGTGGAATGGCGATGAAGCCGTCGGGAGGACATTGGTTGAGGCAGCGAAATACGTTCGATCGTCCCATTCCGGGATCAATCAAAGTGCCCACAGCTCCTGCTCGAAAAACACCGAATGTTAAAGCGATGGATTCTAAGGAAGGCGGGACAAACAAGGCCAATCGATGACCCGGTTGAACGCCCATTTCGATCAGTCCTCGAGCAATCTGATCGACTTCTTGATCCAGCTGTTGAAACGTCAGTTGCGAATAACAGACTCGTTGCGCAGCGTCTCGTGATTCCGGATAAACAACGGCACGCTGATGAGGATGGCTGGCTGCGGATACAGAAAGGCGATCGGCAATGTTCAGAAAGCGGGACATAAGTGAAACAGGACTGAGATCAAGTTCGAATGGAAAGGCGGTCGCCTCAAGATGCAGGCGCCTCAAGATGC
>CAYTUE010000055.1:0-4102 GCA_964441085.1 uncultured Planctomycetaceae bacterium | reverse complement strand
AGATCAAGTTCGAATGGAAAGGCGGTCGCCTCAAGATGCAGGCGCCTCAAGATGCGGTCGCAAGGTAACTCGTTTGAATTCGAAAGCCTACCGCTGAGTACATCTGTATCGACAGGTCTTGGATTCTGGATCTGTCTTGAAGTTCTTTAAGGACGATCTTGAAGCCGCTTCGATCGTCTGCGAGTTGAAAGGTCACTGATGGTACGGAGAACGAAGTGTGGGCGGATTAATCGCTACAACCGTTAAAGATGGTGCAGAGAGTTTCGGCACAGACGGTTCTGTCGGAATAAACCGGCGGAAATTGGTCTGACGGGGGCTAAGGAGCGGCAAAATTCGCAGAAACAAGTCGCCTCTGGTCGAATGACATTCTTAGACTTCACAAACGACGAACGGAAGGCGTCCGCAACGGACACTGCGTTCAAAAATTGGCACGGCTTGCCCTCGTTTTCAACTACATGTTGTTGAAGACGAATCTGGACGGGCGGCGATCATTCAAGACGAAAGATTGACCGAGGATTTATCATGCTTGTTCTTAGTCGGAAAAAAGATGAGAAGATTGTGATCGGTGATTCCATTACATTAATGGTCATCGAAATTCGTGGAGACAAAGTTCGTTTGGGGATCGATGCTCCTCGTGACGTCACTGTTCACCGCGAAGAAATTTATGACGCGATCAAACGCGAATCGACTCAACCTCAAGCGGATTAAAGCTTGAAGTTTATGTCGCTGACACCAACGACGATTTCAAAGACATTTCGCAGCTGGTTTAAGTGGAATGCTGCCTTGGTTTTCGATTCGTAGTTTACAAATCTGTTGAAGCACGGCTCACGACTTTCCCGTCCCACCGTGATTAAGTGCTGACACACTGACAAGCTCGTGGCGATTCCATCACGAGTTTTTTTATGCGCGAATTTCAGCGGTTGTTTGTTTTGTCGCTGTGAAATTCGCTTTTCACTGCCCAGCTGTATTCAGTCTGCAACATTCGGTCTGCAACATTCGGTTTGCAACGATCAGTACGTGTTGGCTGTTGGTGAGTTATTCGTGAGTTGGTGGCGGACTACACGCTTTTTCGACCTCTGCCAAAAGCTGATGTTGTCGGAACGGTTTGTACAAAGCTGTTTTCAGGCCTCGCTGTCGAGACTTCACGATGCAGTGCCCCCCGTCGTAGCCGAATCCCGCCATCAGAATGATCGGCATGGCGGCGCAGCGATCTTGTAATCCACAGAAGCATTCGTAGCCATCCATGTCGGAAAGTTTAATGGCGATCAAAGCAGCGTCGTAGTGATGTTGGTTTGCCATGAAGAATGATTCTTTGCCATCGCCTGCGGATTCTACTGTGCAGCCGTGCGGTTCAAGCAAGTCGTGAGCCGATTGAACCAAGTTCTTATCTTCGTCCACGACCAGAACTCGCTTGCCCTTCAGCATCGGGTAGGAATCGCGACTTTTTGAAGCCGGCATCGGAGCGAAGTTTTCTTCATACCCTTCGACTCCATCAGCATTGCATAAAGTGCTGCGAATGCCTCGAACGTTGTCGATGATCAGTTTGAGTTTTTCGGTCATGTCAGGATCATGGCCGATGTATCGATCGAGAATAAACGTGGCATTGCGGACGATAAAGTCGGCTGGCATCGCCACTTCTTTTCGCACCTGTTGAAAGCTGTTCATCGCGGTTGTCTGTTTTTCGACCATCAGCAGGTTGAGCTGATTCATGGCGACCGCAACTAAGCCTGCAAACATTTCAAGGAATTCAAGGTCCTTTTCATTGAAGCCGGGATGGCCTGGTGGACTTTCGACATTGAAGGTCCCCAAAACTTCTTCGTGCATGACCAAGGGCACAGTCATTGAACTTCGGGCACCGACTGCTCCACACAAATAGTGTTCGTCGTTACTGGTGTCCTTCAGCAGCTTGCTGCATCGAGTTGCTGCAACATAGCCCGTGACACCATTGCCTTCGGCTTCCGCATGCAGTATGCGAGCCGCTGCTTCTGGCTGCATGTTGGATTGCAGAAGCGGGCGAAGTTCGTTTGTGGCAGCGTGCAGAGTGCGAATTTCGATCACGTCGAAATTGAGAAATTCTTTGGACGAGTTAATGATTTTTTCTTCAAGGATTTCCGAGCGATCGGCCGGAGACATGTCTGACAGATCCAGCGGAGAAAGATCACCGAGTTCGATTCCTGCGCGGTAGAGCGCGTCTCGCTTTTGCTTTTCTTGAATTTCGTCTGTGACATCTCGAATCGCGATGGTGGTGAACGACCGCGTTGTCTTACTGTCTGCTGCTTGGCCGTCTGCTGTTGTTTTGCCGACCGGAATTTCGAAAGCAGAAGATCGCAAATCTAAGTGTCTCCGATGATTCAGATGAACAATCCTTTTGAAGATGCGATCTGGGTCTGGGGCCAGCTTGCCAAACGGTTGTTCGGTGGCCTCTTCGTTTTCCAGATTCAGCACGCTCCAGAATGTCTGTCCCACAGCCGATTCTGTGCGGCTGATCAGCTTTTGAAACAGTTTGTTGTGCCAACAGATGATGTCATTTTGATCAATGAGCACCAAGCCATCGGGCACAATGTCCAGAAAGCCAAGGGCCGCTAACTGGATGTCTCCACTGCGGGCAGCATTGTTGCCAGGCAGAAGAATTCCATCAGCCGTCATGGCTTCGAATCCCTCGGGATACACCACGTTGACGTTATCCTGAACCAGCTTCATTAACAGATTTGTGGAATCTGCAGAAGTGTCCGGCACGATCAGTGTTGGATGCGAAGGGGTCATCGCATTGCCCTCAATTTGGTGGATTTGCACGACCAACGAACGATCTGGACTTTGATCCTTGGGGTTCGCAGACGCTGGTCTTGGCTGCTTTTTATGGCGAAGCAAAGAATGACAAGTCGTTCGATTCCGTGGAACTTGGAACGATAAGCGTCATACTGCCTGCCGCGCAATTGATTAAAGCCTGCCATGGGGGCTGCGGAAAGACTAACTCTGCTGATTTTCGATCAGAACTTTCAAAGTTTTATCTGAGGGATCTTCAAAGCACGTTCGGTGATTTGAAATCGTCTTCGGGTTTCATCACGCGGCTTGTTGAGAATCTGGCTGTGATTGTCGAGGCTTGATCAGTTTTTCCTGATCTTCGCCAAGGCCGACTTCGTCGTTCGGATAGTGACCTCGTTCTGCCACATATTGCATGGCTGATTCGTCGCCTCGAATGATACGTTGCCCCAGAAGGTCTATTCGATCCATTTCTTGCTGGATGCCTTCCGTAATTTCTGTGATTTCTGTGCGAGTTGCATCGGAGGGCACATCAATGGGTGAGCCAGCCAGCAGTAAAACCTTTGAAAATGGTTTTGGGATCAGCATGTCAGACCAGTTTCCAGGCAGAGACCAATAACGGGATGCTGTCACTGATGTGGGAACAATGGGCCGCCCTGTTCGAGACGCGAGATAGACAATTCCTTCTTTCATCACTCGTCGAGGTCCTCGAGGTCCATCTGGAGTAATACAGACATGTAGGTCTGGTTGGTCAATCAATTGCTTAATGGCTTCAGCGCCGCCTCGACTGGTGGATCCTCGCACCGGCGTCAGCCCCACCATCACGGCCGAATCAGAAAGATAGGTCCCGTCTTGATGACGACTGATCAATCCCGACAGTTTGTAAATCCGTGATCCAAAGAGGCAGGTGACAATTGCGTCATGCCACAAACAAAAGCAGTATCGCGACGTGCCAACCGGAGGTTCGTACGGAGTTGCACCAGCGACGATTCGTCTTTGGTCCACACGAGCCGTGAAATAGTAGGCTCGAAGCAACCAAGTCGCAATTTGAGCCAGCAGCCGATTGAGCATTCGGTTACGGATTTTCATGGGGACATCCTGTCAGGCGAAAATCGGTTCGATGGAACAAACGAATCACACGATTATCCAAGCGTGTGGCCATCCAGGGGTGGCAAGCCGCATCGGCAACATGCCGAAACCTTCGATTTCAATTGTTCCGCGAACAAGGAATCCTAGCCAATCAATCGCCGAACGGGAATTCGAACCTGCCACAGGATCGTCTTTGAGACACCAGACAGATGCCTAGGTCTCGATCGATCGTTTTTATGGGCATACCTAGGGT
>CAYTUE010000054.1:21158-26851 GCA_964441085.1 uncultured Planctomycetaceae bacterium | reverse complement strand
GTTGGAAAGCTAAAAGCAACAAAAGAAGTCGACGGCAGTTCGCTGCTGGACCATTGCCTGGTTGCCTACGGTTCGGGCTTGCGTTCGGGCCACAACAAAAACAACGGCCCGATGCTGCTGGCCGGTCATGGTGGTGGAGGAATCAAGCAGGGCCGCAACCTGGTGTACGAAGCAAACAAGACTCCGGTTTCCAACCTGTGGCTATCAATGCTTCGCCATGTCGGCGTACAACAAGACAAATTCGCCGACAGCAAAGGCATTCTCACCGAAATCGGATTCAAGTAACAAAAGCCAGAAGCTAATGGCTGGCCGACGCTGGGCTGGTAAACTTAAAAACGGCTGGCCGGGGATGGACTGAACGCAGCGAAGGAAGCCTTGGAATACCGCTCGCCCCTCGCTTCAACGTGCCCACACAACGCTAACATTTTCACAAGTGTCCATTTCGTTCTTCCAAAGAACCAACAACAAAAGCATACCAATGAACAAACGACGCATTCTGCTACCGATTGTGCTACTCACCTGCTTTGCTTGCAATCTGTCCGCCGCAGATAAGAAGAAACCGAAGCCGCAAAAGGAGCAATCCGGAACCGGAATTGTGGATCGGTACAAAGCGCACGGCAAAGAGGTTTACCGGTTTGTCCCGACGGACAAGAAGTTACGGATGATCAAATTCGTCCCCGGTCAATTGGGCTATAAAAGGAACAAGCTTCCTAAAAAGTACGAAGACATCCTCGCCAAGGCGCTCGCCGAAAAGAAAACGATCTTTTTCAAATGCAAGTACGTTGATCACGGTCCTGGCAAGACGGCAATTGGCAAGAAGATCATCGAACTGAAATTCGCCGATGAAAAGAAAGAGGATGACGAAGACGCAG
This sequence comes from uncultured Planctomycetaceae bacterium, assembly GCA_964441085.1. Lineage (GTDB taxonomy): Bacteria > Planctomycetota > Planctomycetia > Planctomycetales > Planctomycetaceae > Fuerstiella. Next base: position 25,979 of record CAYTUE010000054.1, on the reverse strand, counting down.
ATGATGACGACACGGACGATAGTGACAACGATAAATAGCGGGCGTCAGTGACCATCGAGACCTACCATCATTTGCTTGGTCGTGTTTTCAATCTCTTTTCACTGACATTTTTCATTCCATGCTGCGCGTTCATCTGTGACCGGTAGGTCGACTATCATTACGATGACTGACGATTTGAGGTGGCAGATGTCGCTTGGTATGACAATTGGTCTATCAATTCGCCCAATGTGGATCAGCTTGTTTTCGAATCTGTTCGAATCACGGGCTTCTCCGTTGGTTCTTTTTTGCGCAGCGACTTGAATCACATTGATGCCGGGCGAGACTCTGCCAAAACGATTCTGTATCGTATCTGACTTCAAGCAAGCGATATGACACACCGATAAAAATTATCGTTCGTGTGTGTGACAAACCGTATGACAAAGTCGTAGATCACTTTTGGAATTTCTGATGAAAAACGGAACAGCGGGTGTTGGCGGAAAAACGATTGAACAAGCTCTTGGCGAATTGTCAGACATGACGAGTGGAGTTCCACCGATTGCCAAGGAAGAGTTTTGTGAACGCCTTGAACGCTTACAGGCTTTGATGCAGCAGAAAAACGTGGGAGCCGTCTATCTGCACGCTGGTACAAACCTGTTTTACTTTACAGGTTTGAAATGGGGGGCCAGTGAGCGAATGGTTGCTGCCGTTGTTCCAGCGGAAGGGCCACTTCGCTATATCGCTCCTCATTTTGAACTGGATACGCTTCGAGACTACTGGAAGATTCCTGCTGAAATTGCAGCATGGGAAGAACACGAGTGTCCGTATGCTTTATTGGGGCAAACATTGGAATTCATGGGAGCTGCTGGCAAGGAACTTCTTCTGGATGAAGCCACGCCTTACTTTACAGCTCATGGAATCCAGTCTGCCAATCCGGGCCTGAAACTGGGACATGCTCAACCGTTAACTCAAGCATTGCGTAGCCGAAAGTCTGCTGCAGAAATCAATCTGATTCGTCGAGCTCATGAAATGACTTTGACCGTTCATGCTGCTGCTGCATCGATTCTCAAGCCGGGTATCACATCGCCGGAAGTGGTCGACTTTATTGATCAAGCTCATCGAAAGGTGGGAGCAGCGGCTGGTTCGTATTTTTGTATCGTGCTGTTTGATGTGGGGACATCTTTTCCTCATGGAGTCAAAGATCCTCAAACTCTTCGTGAGAACGACTGGGTGTTGCTGGACACAGGTTTTTTATTGGACGGCTATCATTCAGACATCACACGCAGCTTTTGTTTTGGAACCCCAACGGAAGCTCATCGAATCGCGTGGGACGCAGAAAAGGCGGCTCAAATTGCGGCCTTCAATGCGGCGAAAATTGGGGCACCTTGTGAAGCATGTGATCACGCGGCCAGAGCATCACTGGAAAGTGCTGGCTATGGTCCTGACTATCAGTTGCCAGGTTTGCCACATCGGACTGGACATGGTTGTGGGCTAGACATTCACGAAGGTCCGAATTTAGTTCGAGGCGACATGACAGCTTTGGATGTTGGCATGGTCTTTAGCAGCGAACCGATGTTGGTGATTCCCGATCAGTTTGGAGTCCGTTTAGAAGACCACTTCTACATGACAGAAGCAGGTCCCGAATGGTTTACTGAACCAGCTGATTCGATCGATGATCCTTTTGGGCTCAACAAGTAGTCGTTGAGCTGGAAACAGAGAGGCTCACCGCCCATTCATTTGCTGCCCTGCCCGCTCATCATCAGACTTCGGTCGCCGATCGGGTCACATGGAGTCTGGCGAATCTCGCGACACATTGAATTGTTGACCGAGGAGATGCCACATGATCTTCGGCGCATAAAAAAAGACTCTGGTTCGTGACGCCAGAGTCTTTTCTCGGAGAAGTGCATTGATCATTGCTCCGTCGAACAATGAACTGCTTCCGTCTATGCCATGTTGAATTCTTCTTCAGCGAAGGTGGAAACGATGTTCAGTTCACCGAACGGCAAAGCAATTCGAAGTTCAAATTCATGGTCGCCGCCCAATTGTTCGGCAACTGCTGCCAGATCTTCTGCCCCAACAGTTCGGTAGCAGCCTGCCAGTTCGCTCCAAGCAAATCGTTTGGCAGCTGCGGGCATCATGCGGGCTGCTTGTTCAAGGTGAGAAATTGCTTTGCTGTGTTGGCCGTCGATCTTTTGAGCAAGCCCCATGAGGAGCTGTCGTGGGCCTTCGAGCGGGCCCATTTCTTCTGTCTTTTCTAGCTCTTCAATGGCTCGACCGGGCATGTTTAGCGTGATGTAGCCGTCAGCAGAAATCAGTCGGCGAATGCTTTTGGGAGTCAGTTGGCTTCTCATGAGATCGCTTCCGAATGAAGAGTGTATCTAATTGATGTCAGTCGTTGAGTGACTGTTGCTTTCTGATCAAAGGAGATAGGCAAGTCGCGTGCCAAACTTCAGTCTGAGTTGGGGTGCGTGTTGTAAGTTGTTTCCTTGTAACAGTTTGTGGTTTGTTGTTGTTGCCGGTCGTCTTTCATCTTTGGATGTCAAAACTTACAAAGCGTGGCAAGAATGGGTGTCAGTGTTGCAAGAATGTGGTGTTTTGGACGGTTTTGATCGGTGAAGGAGGATCTGTTGGATCGGTTTCCGGATGACAGAAACGGAAGATTGGTGTGGAATGCTGGAATTCGCACCGATGAAACTGGTGCGAATGGCGTAGCAATTGCGTCAATTCTGCCCTTTTCCTTGCTGCAGACCCGAATTCAAAATGCTGATCAGTTTGCTTATTTCTGGTTTTTTAGCCGCGTTCTTAGTGTCGATGGTGGTGACTCCGTTGATTCGCCAGTCGGCTGGTTGGTTGGGGTTGGTGGATTTGCCGGGAGACCGAAAGGTTCATTCGACTCCTACTCCGATGGGAGGTGGGATTGCCGTCTTTGCCGGACTGATGATTCCCGCGTTGGCTGTGATGCTGGGTTTTGGTCCCGGTGATGTGCCTGTGAGTGAATTTCTGAGTGAAGAAATTGCTACGACGGACGGGTTAGGCAGTCAGGTTTGGGGAGTCGTGTTAGGGGGCATCGTTTTGTTCTTGGTTGGGTTGGCAGACGATCGTTGGAATCTGTCTTGGAAGCCTCGACTCCTTCTCCAACTCTTGGTTGCCATCGGCGTGACGATGTCTGGTGTGCAGGCGACCGTCTTTGTGGCTCAACCGTGGATTGGTTTTATGGTGACCGTTGTCTGGATCATGGTGTTAACCAACGCGATGAATTTTCTGGACAATATGGATGGCTTGTCGGCGGGGATTGGTGTGATCGCGTCTTTGGTTTCTGCTGTCATTTTGTTGGTGATGATTCAACAGGCTCAGTTAACAGTTGCTTTTGGTTTGTTGTTACTTGGGGGATCGTTGAGCGGTTTTTTGGTTTGGAACCGTCCTCCCGCAACCATCTTTATGGGAGACAGCGGCAGTAACCTGATTGGTTTCCTATTAGCGACGCTCACGATCATGGGCACGTTTTATGATCGTGAGGGAAGTCGTCATGTGATTTTGGCTCCTTTGTGCATTCTTGCGATTCCGTTGTACGACTTTATCTCTGTGATTTTGATTCGTCTTCGTAGTGGGCGAAGTCCTTTTCAAGGTGACAAAAGCCACTTTTCGCATCGCTTAGTCGAGCTTGGACTCAAGCCTTCTCGAGCCGTGTTAACGATTCATCTGGCGACCTTGATGACGGGCATTGGTGCGTTGCTGCTGTATCAAGTAAACAATTGGTCGGGTGCGTGGATGATTATCGTGTTAATTGTCTGTGTCTTGATTTTGATTTCAATTTTGGAAACTGTCGGACGTCGTTCGTTGCGAATCCCGGATTCTTTGCGTGGTGATCGCCGATGAATGGACGCTTTGTGTTTGTCGGTTCACTGTTTGCGGTGAGCTTAATGTGGCCATCAGAAGGGGCCATTCACGGTGACGGGTTACACTGGGCTGTCTTGTGGCTAGTTGCAGCGGCATTTGGCTGTTGGCAGATTTTAAGACAGAGTGGTTCTACGCTGTCTGGTTCTCAGTCAACTGATTTGAGCGAGGCTGATTCGGGATCGATTGTGGAACTCAATTGGCGGACAGTGGTCAGTCGGTTTGCTCCTTTTCTTATTGTTGCGGGTGTGTGGGTTTCGACGATTCACGTTTTCGATATCGCAGCCGACCGTCGTTCTGCGTTGAATATTGCTTTTGAATGGACGGCAATTTGGGCAGCCAGCGTTTTGTTTTGGCAATGGCCTGCTGTTGAGTTTCGGCAATGGTTTGGTCGGTTGGTTGTGGGTGTGGTATTGGGCTTGGCCATCATGGGGATCATGCAGCACCATGTCGTTTGGGGGCAACGCGCGAACTGGTATTTGGAGCGAACGGCGGCGATTGAAAGCTGGGAGCAAACAGGTTTGGGTGGAGTGGCTGCAAAGCAAGCAGAAAGCGAACTGTTGGCAGAACAAGTCCCTTTAACAGGCAGTGCGGCGGAAACATTTCGTCGCCGTTTGTTGGACAGTTCGGAACCCATTGGCCCGTTTGCTTTGGCAAATACTCTCGGAGGATTTTTGGCCGCCGGTTTGGTGCTGTTGATCGGCTTTATATTTTCTGCTCAGGCAGCTGCGGTTCCCAGTGCTTCGAGTGATGATGCTTCTTCTACGAATCGAGTTTCGAAGTTTCGGTGGAAGACGTTGTTTCTTTCTACAATTTGGGCGCTGGTGATCGGCTACGCTTTGGTGCTTACTAAAAGTCGAACGGCATGGATCGCGGCAGCTGTCGGAATCTTTTGGTTGCTCAACGGCATGCGACGCCAGCACGGTGGTTCGATGGATGGTGGTTCGATGG
>CAYTUE010000054.1:19413-21058 GCA_964441085.1 uncultured Planctomycetaceae bacterium | reverse complement strand
GGTGGTTCGATGGATGGTGGTTCGATGGTTGCGGAATCAACGGTTGCGGAATCGTTGGCCGACCAGTCGACAACCCGTGAAGCGGCAACCAGCCAGTTGGAAGGCACTCCGTCATCGAATGTGGAAACCCAGGCAGGCGCTGTTGGGAAGACAGAAACTTCCTCGAAGCGGCCTTTCGGCAAGATCATTCTGTTGGTTTGTGTGGTTGCTGGTGGATTGTTAATTGCAGGAGGAGTCACGGGGGCGATTGACCGTGAAGTATTGCTTGAATCTCCGAAGTCGCTTCGGTTTCGACTGATGTATTGGTTTGGAACACTCGACCTGTTGGCAGACAACACTTTATGGGGGACGGGGCCAGGAAATTTTCGAAACACCTATTTGCGATACAAGCTGGCGGATTCGAGCGAACAAATTTTAGATCCTCATAACCTTCCCTTGGATACTTATTGCAGTGCGGGTTTGATTGGGCTAATCGGGTTGCTGTTGCTGGGTGTTGCCTTGATCGGTTGCTCTCGAAGTTCGGTCGATGGGCCGCAGGCACAGCAATCTGTGCAGCGATTGTTAAGCGAGTTTCGTTGCAGGACACTTTTGGCAGTCGTGGGGTGGGCGACGATTTTGTTTTCTGCGTGGGAGTGGTTTCATGGAGCCGACTTGTTTACAGATTTTCTAAAGTTGCCGGATGGCCGATTGTTGGTGCTGGCGATTCCCCTTGGAATTGCCTTGGTGACGTGGACATTGGCGAAGCGTTGGGTGATTGATGGTTTTGTTTTTCAGGCTGCCTTGGTGACTCTGCTGGTGCATTTGATGGGAGCAGGTGCATTCCAGATTACAGCGGTGGGATTGATGTTAATCTGTTTGCATCGAGGCAGTTGTGACTTCGGTGAGAACAGCTCAGGCCCAATTTTGAATGGGCTAAAGTGGCCCGGCGCTAGTCGGATCGCAGGATACACGGGGCTTGTTGGTTTTGGTCTATTGGCTGTTGTTGTGACTGTTTATGGTTTGATTCCCGTACGTGGTGCTCAGCTGGCATTTCGCAGCGGTCGAATGGCGGAAACTTCTGGGCGTCCTGACCAAGCCTTGGCGATTTTGAACGATGGGATTTTGGCGGATCCATTTAGCGTGAAATTACGTCAGCAAAAAACGGAACTCCTCGCGTATTCACTGATGGCGACTGTGGTGAATCAGGATCATGTGGCGATCAACCCGACTGAAATTGCTCAAAACGCTCAGCGTGCGTTGGCCGCGTGTGATGAATGGGGGGGAGCTGATTCGACGGGGTATCATCATCTGCTGATGAGAAGTCAGGTGCTGGAAGCTCTGTGGAATTTGCAAGGGCAGCAGGATCTGCTTTTATCGGCGATTACAGCGATGGACCAAGCTGTTGATCGATACCCGACGAGTGCGGAAATGTTGAGCCGTTTGGCGACACTTCAGAGTGCAGCAGGTTGGAGCAAGAAGGCGGAAGCCACCGCGTCTGCTGCTTTGAAACAAGATCAAATCAATCGTAACTGGGGGCATGCTGAATTGTATCTCGATGATGTGTTGATTGAGCAGATGAAAAGATTGCGAGATCCATAATTGGTGAGTTCAGTGGGTGGGATTTGACAAGTGGCTTTACGGCTTGTTGAATGACGTTAGGAATTGA
>CAYTUE010000054.1:13501-19313 GCA_964441085.1 uncultured Planctomycetaceae bacterium | reverse complement strand
CGATTTGAATTGAGTGAGAATGAAGAAGAAAACAGATAAGGGGACTTTGATGAAATGTTTGCTTCCCGTGATGCTGAGTTGCGGATTTTTATTGACCGGTTGCAATCAAACGTCGGATGAAACTGACGGGCTTTCGCAGGCTCCTGTTGTCGCGTCTGATGACGTGGGTCAGGTGAATGAAAAGCCGAGACCGGTCACTGTTGGGCCTCGCCCTAAAGTGGCTGTCGAACAAACAGAATATGACTTTGGTCGGATGGCACTTGGCACGAAATCGAAGACGGAATTCGAAATCCGAAACGATGGTGAAAGTGACCTAAAGTTGTTGGCCGGAAAACCGACTTGTCAGTGTACCCTGTTTTCTTTGTCGACTGACACGGTGGCTCCAGGAGAAACCGCGACTTTAACAGTCAGTTGGGATGCGAAGATTATTGATCGAACATTTCAACATGGTGGCCCTGTTTTCACGAACGACCCTGATCGTGAAGTTGTGCAGTTCGTCGTGATGGGGCAAGTGGGTATTGAATTCCAACTTCAGCCATCAGAAACGTGGAATGCAGGCGAAGTCACAGAAAACAAGGCCGCAACAGTAAAAGGAATGTTGTTTTCTGCAGTGAATGCTGACTTTGAAATCGAACGTATTGAAGCGGAGGGAGACGAGATTACGACAGAGTTCCGAAAATTAAAAGCTTCGGAATTGACTGACGATGATGGCCTTGCTGGTTATGAAATTCAGGTGACTGTTTCTCCCGAAATGGCACCGGGGGAAATGGTTCAGCCGCTTCAGATTTTTCTAAAAGGTCATGAAAAGCCATTGACTACCTCAGTGACGGCTCGTCGGATTGGTCCGATTCGAGTTCTACCTACGCCAGGTGTCGCTTATACGGATGAAAGAGAATGGCTCAGAATGGGGGAGTTCCCGGCGGATCAGGGCAAGGATGTTGATGTCATGTTGCTTGTTGATGATTTGGATCAGCCTTTGCAGCTGACTGAAGTGACTGCAGTTCCTCCATTTGTAAAGGTTAAGCTGAAGCCAATTGGAACAAATCATAGGCGTTACCTGTTGACTGTGTCCGTTCCTGCAGGGATACAGAAAGGTGTGCGAGCGATCGCTCACCCTGTGCAGATTCTGATGGAAACAAACCATCCCAAGCAGAAGCGGATCAATATCAACGTGACCTATCGAGCATCCTGAAGATGCAGATGCTGATTTGATTAACCTTCTGAACGATCTTGCTATTTCGCCAAGAGCGCCGATCTTGTAACGTTCGGGCGGACCAGAAAGCGTCTTTCGACGGCATCAACACAGGACAACTTGTATTGCGGCAAGGACCTTAGTGATTAGAACCGTTTGACGTTCTTAAATGGACTGGAAGCTTCAACAAAACCTGTTCGGCAGATGCTGTTCAGCGATTTACGTTGGAGTCGTGTGATTGGGCCGGAAATTGTCGAGAGAAGAGTCATGAAATTCAGCGTGTCAAAGAGATTACGTCAACCATTCCAAAGTGATTGCTCGTTGATGCTGGGAATCGTTTGTTCCCCTTTCAATTCCTCATGGCAAATCCTGTTGCTTTCGTTTTTGATGTTCGGCACGGTTGGTTGTGCTGATTCGTCGAAACAGACCACGCCCAGTGGAAGTGGAAAGGCAGTCGGTTCGGTAACTGATTCCAGCAACGACAATGATGCAAATCAAACAGTACAGTCGCCTGTTGATCCCAGCCAAGACAAAGCCAGTGCGGTAGAAACTGATGATCCCGATTTAGCAGCTGTGGAAGCTCGAGTGCGTGCTCAGCGAGTGATGCCTTGGCGAGATTGGAAGGCTCCTCAACTGGGACTGATGCTAACCAGTGAAATGCATGGCTACTTTGAACCTTGTGGTTGCACCGCCAATCAGTTGGGAGGAATGTCTCGCCGAGCGAATCTGTATAAAAAATTGACGGATGCTGGTTGGTCGATGCGAGGTCTTGATGTGGGGGGAATGTCTCGTCGCTCTGTTCGACAGTCTCAGATCAAATTCGAAACCACTTTGAAGGCTCTAAAAAAACTACGGTACGCGGCGATCGGAATTGGCATTGATGAACTGAACTTAAAGCCTGAATTCTTGCTGAGTCAACATTCGACTGAAGCAGACGATTCGATTCATTTCGTGAGTGCCAATCTTCAATTTTATGGAGTTGCCGATTTGGGGACTCCTGTGGCTTCGCGGATCTTTGTCGAAAATGGAGTCAAGGTGGGAGTAACCGGCGTGATGGGAAATGCCGTGCAGAAGCGCGTGTTGCCTCATCCCGATATCACATGGACCGAACCTGTTCCCGTACTGAAAAAAATCATGCAGGAATTTGATGACGCAAAGGTTGATGTCCGGATTTTGCTGTCTCAATCGACGGTTGAAGAATCGCTGCAGTTGGCCAAAGATGTGCCCGGTTTCAATGTTGTGCTGACAGCAGAAGGCATTGGCGATCCGGATCCGGGAGCTGCGAGCAAGACTGTTGGTGACACATTGATTATCGAAGCAGGACGCAAAGGAAAGCATGCTGGAATTCTCGCTTACTACCCTGATTCGGACGATCAAAAGTTCAAGTACCAGTTAGTGGCATTGGAACGAGATGACTTTGATGAGACAAAGTCGATTGTTGAATTGATGGCGTCTTATCAGCAGCGATTGAAGGATGAAAAAATCGTTGTGGCTGATACGGTGGGTGCTCCTCATCCGTCCGGGAATACATTTGTTGGAGCCAGCAAGTGTGGTGAATGTCATACGACGGCGATGGAAATTTGGGAAAAGACACCCCATGCTCATGCCTTTGAAAGCCTCGATCCTGTGCATAAGAGACTGGGTTTTGAACGTCTGAACGGAATTGCTCGCATGCAAGATCCCGAATGTCTGTCATGCCACGTCACGGGCTGGAACCCTCAAGAGTATTTTCGGTTCCGTTCTGGTTTTATCAACGAAGAATTTGCCACGGTTCCCAAGAACAAAATGCTGGATCAATTGCTACGAGGCAACCAGTGTGAAAACTGTCATGGTCCAGGAAGTGCTCACGTGGCTTTAGCGGACGACGGTGCAGAAGGCGATATTGGAGCCAGTGTTCGAGTGACTCTTGAACAAGCCAAAGCTGGCATGTGCGAAACTTGCCACGATGCGGACAACAGCCCCGACTATGATTTCGAAAAGTACTGGGACGAAGTCAAACACTATGGCCTAGATTGATGTTCTTGCGTGCCTTCGGTGAAGGCGACTTTGATTTTGTACGATGAGCAGTGATGGTGACCACGCGCCCGAGTTGTCAATGTACGATATTTCTCGCAGTGTGTTGTGTGGTTCCTTTTCCCCTACCCCGAACGCTTTTCTGGTATGCGTTCTCCGCCTCGCAAACATGAAGCTCATCGAAGACAGCCTCACGCCACGAATTGATCGTAGAGTCGCTTTTAAGGCTCATAGGACTCATCTGAATTCTGGTGAATCCAGCGACACTTCAGATTGAAAATTCTACTGCCCGAACCAGTCTTTGTCGTGAATCCGTTGAATTGAGTCAGGCACGTCGCCGTGCGTTGCCAGCAATTGATCCATCGCAGGCATGAAGGCAGTGGGTGCCATAGATTTCTTGGCAAATTGCGTTAGCATCCTGCCCTGCTTGAGTTTTCAGACTTCTTTCGGATCTTCAAACCGATGTCCAACGCGGCGATTGAACAACTTGTCAAAATGCTGGGGCAGCCGTTGCCGTCTGAATACCTTCGAGTATTGGGGGACTACCCAGACGTTTTGAAGAACGTGCCTCGAGCCATCGATAATTCTGATTCAGAAGGGACGATCGAAGATGTCGAGCTGATTCGCGATCTGGAAAGCGTTCTGGCAATCAATCAGGAAGCTCGAGATGGTTCTGTGCCAGACCCTGAAGGAAACGAACACTTATGGCCTGATCAGCTTTTGGTGATTGGAGAAACAGGCGAAGGTGATTATTACTGTCTTGATGTCGACGATGAAGAATTATGCATTATGCAATTCAATCATCAGTCCGTGGTTTTTGAAGTGGTCGCAGAAGACCTTCAAGACTTCGTCGAAATGCTGGTGGAGGTCATGGTCGAATACGATCCGGATGCTCCTGATGATGGCTTTGACGACGATCTTGAGTGGGAAAACAGGGACGAAGATGAAGCCTGCTGTGACGGTGACATAAAACCGGAAGGAGACCACCATGCAGACTCCTGAAAACATCCGAGCTCACAGCGAAAAAGGAGTGCTGGAAGTGGTGTGGTCGGCAGATGACATTAGTCGACTATCGTTTGCGTCAGTTCGTCGAGCCTGCCCGTGTGCCTCTTGTGTTGATGAAAATACGGGACGACAGATTTTGCAGCCCGAATCGGTTTCAGAAGATATCAAAGCGGTCGCTGTTCAGCTGGCGGGAAACTATGCTTTGAAAATCGATTGGTCAGACGGACACAGCACGGGGTTGTTTACATGGGCTCATTTACGCAAGCTCGCTTCGATTTCCTAGAGCCGCGATAGAAGTGCCGCGATAGAAGTGCCGAGGTAGAAGTGCTCTGATGTATCGCTGGCTGAGTGCCAACTTGATGATTTCAGAAAAATTAAAGGACATTGCTATGTGTCTGATGAGCTATGTGTCTTATGAAGAGACACCGATGTTTTCTCAGCGAGTTCGTCATTTGTGTTGAAATATCGAAGTAAAACGTGCGTTTGCAGTATCTCCAGCCCCATGACACGAGCGGTCTTGTTGCGACTTTGAAGCGTGCCTGCCCATGCATTCCTGTCTTGAGAGGGGGCTGTTTCTTCCAGCTCCACGATCGCTTCGTAGACCAGAGTGGTAAGCCGTTCACGGCCTAGTTTGTCAGTGACTGTGGTGGTACAGGTTTCAGAGACAGGTCATTGTCTTATCTACGTGTGAAGAGAACACGGCCAGACCCAATTTCAGCGAGCCGTGACCGTTATCCAGTAGGTCAATTGTGCTTCCAGAGACATGGGTGATGAGTTGTCGACTGCAAAATTTGTTAGAACGATTTCAACCGTCCACTGGTGTGCGACCTCATGACAACGTTCATCAGGTGCCTGAGATCTTTGGTTGCTACCTCCGGGAACTCGTTGCAAATATTGCAACAGCCCGGCGGGCGTAGATTTCAAAACACACCTTCATCAAACAGCTTACAGCAATTTATGTGACCAAAATCAGACGGACCACCCGGACTGCCATACCTACTTGCAACATGTCAGGCTTTAATAAAGTGAGTGGCCGTGCTTATTTCCCATGTTTTCATTTTGTTTTTCTCAACTTTCCTGCTATCATGTCAGGCAATGTGTCGAGGTTTTAAGTCTCATGCGACTTTTTATTTCGAATAAATATGAATTAACTGCTTACGTTGATTAACTGTTTACGTTGATTAACTGTTGGCGAAAACAGATTTGTGTACGTTGTTTTACTTTCCTTACTCACATTGGAGATCCTTCATGAACCGGAAACGAAAAGGTTTTACGCTCATTGAGCTATTAGTTGTCATCGCAATCATTGCCATTTTGGTTGCACTACTGCTGCCAGCCGTACAACAGGCTAGAGAAGCTGCACGGCGAACTCAGTGTAAGAACAATCTGAAACAGTTGGGCTTGGCCTTTCACAACTACCACGATGTCCACCGGACTTTTCCTCCCGGTTGGATTAACGATCATACCCTTGCGCGAAACGCGGCTGATAATAATGTCAACGCCCATCACGGCAACGACGAAGATGGTGCTCAATGGGCTTGGTCTGTGTTCCTGATGCCGTTCATCGATCAAGCGCCTGCATTTAACACTTTGGGCGTGAAC
>CAYTUE010000054.1:0-13401 GCA_964441085.1 uncultured Planctomycetaceae bacterium | reverse complement strand
GTTCCTGATGCCGTTCATCGATCAAGCGCCTGCATTTAACACTTTGGGCGTGAACAATCAGCGTGCGGACGCGGCCGTTGAAACAGCTCTCACCACTCCCGGTGGAGCGATTGGGCTTGTGCTCACAAGCCCCATGGCAGCGTTCCGTTGTCCTTCGGACACAGCACCTGACGTGAACAGCGAAGTTCAGCGAGTTGTCGATGGTACTACGATGAACGACTTGAATGTGACGACTAGCAACTACGTTGCATCCAACAGAGGACAGCCGGGTGGCGGCACTGGCGTCACCAATCGGAGGATTAATGATGACCTTGGCATGTTCTATGGTGACAGTAAAATCAGAATTCGAGATGTCACTGACGGAACGTCCAACACGTTGATGGCTGGTGAGCGTGCTTGGAGGTATCAAGGTGGTTCCGGCTTCATACAGGCTAATGCCGCCCTCCTGTTTGTTGCTGGCGGTGAAGCGTCCGCAACTCAGTGTTTGAGGGACGAATGTGGTTTTACGGACGCAATATCCACGACTGGCCTGGGCATCAACGTAGACGACACTGATGTGTCTCAGGGCAGCTACAATTCGCTGCATACTGGTGGAGCTCAGTTTGTACTGGCAGATGGCGCGGTTCGGTTCATCAGCGAGAATGTCGACCTGGACCTCTTGGCTAACCTTGGCGACCCCAATGACGGTAACGTGATTGGTGAGTACTAATCTCTGAAAGTTGTGTGCAGCCATTCCTGATGTGGCTACAAATTATGACGGCGACGTTCTGATCGAATGATTGGAGCGTCGCCTCTTTTTTATTTAGTGTTGATTACAATGGAAATGAAGATGTTGAAGTCATTGAAACACGGCATGCTTGCCGTGACAGTTCTGGTTTTGGCTGTAGGTTGTGGTACTCCCGATGATGGTCCACCGAGGATCGCGGTGTCCGGCACAGTGACTGTGGATGGAACGGTTGTGTCGCATGGCTCCGTTTTCTTCAGTCCGCGCGGACCCGGCAAAGGGGCAAATGCGAAAATTGTAGATGGAGCATTCGAAGTTCCCAGCAACGGTGCGGTCGCTGGGGTGCAATCCGCCACCGTGACCATTTTTAATGGCCCACCAGATGACGACGGTGTTGGCGAAATTCAGGGCGTCGCTGTTGTTGAAGTAACGATCCCTGCCGATGGTACGTCAGATCTTACGATCGCATTAGCCGCTGACGATGTTAAGCCAGACGAAAACGCGGAATGAATCGCACGGTTCGTTGTTGCTTTCTACGTGGTTCTTACCCGGTCATGGGTAAGAACCATGACCATCGCAAGTAATGGATCGACGAACCGCTTGTTCAGGGCAACTCATTTAATGAAAATGCCGAGTCTGGATAAGAGTGTGGGGATGCGTGTCGCGTTCGCTCGTAAGGTCGCAGCGATGCATTGATTGCCGCGCTCGTAAGGCAGCAGCGATGTATTGATTGCCGGAACTCCTGATGTCGTTGATCGTTGCGTTACGAATAATGCTCATGGCGAAGGCCGCATGGCTGGAGTTCCTCAGAGAAAGTGGACGCGGTGATATTGTGTTCGACTGAGTTCATCATTTTTTTGGATGACGAAGAAATCGGTCGATGTCAGTGATGATCCAGATATGGCAAGAAATCGCAGGCTCAGGCGTCTCAAATCGATTTGGTTTGCTGATCAATTTTCATGAAGATCGTGTGGTTGATGGCATCAGTCGGATTGTGAATGGGGACGGAAATGGTTAGTGCAGTCGTTCAAAGCACAGAGGCACAGAGTTTCGCTTCGCATACTTCCTCTGTGATCTCCGTGCCTCCGTGTTTCAAACCGATCACGGGAGGTCTGAATGAGTGTTGTTGCGGGGCGTGTGCTTCATACACTTTACGCTTGATATAGGGGGAAGAGCCTCCGGGAATCACGAAGGCTTGAGTGGCTTCTTTGTGAAGCCGTGAGCTGGTTGGCTTTTACAAGAATCAAATATTCACCATGGTCGGAAAGAATCGTTTCACAGATGTCGCGATGACAAAACCCTGCATCGCCAACAACGGTTTTCCCCTGTAAAATAAGTGATTTCAGAAACTCTACGGCTGTCTTTGCTTCGTTGGTGTTGGATGCGATCGCAGTTTCCGAAAGTAGGCAACTGTTGTGCTGATCAAGTGCTGTGAGAATCTGGATTGTGCGTGCATGGTCACTGCGAGTGCTGGTGGATGAACGACAGCTTGTGGTGCAAGGTCATACTTAAAAAGCATTCTTGATCGACTGAAGATTGACTCCCAGTAGTTTTTTTGCCAGTGGGTTGAGAACTTCTTCCGAGCCTTGGATGTGGAATGTTCTTTGAATATGTGTCATCGTTTCGTTGGGTTTAAGGGCGGCAGCAGGTGACGAGGTTTCGATTTCGTAGAAGGGGCCCAGTGGTGGTTTGCCTTCTTCTGGTGAACCGTCGTTGTAGGAATTGATGACGTCGCCAGCATATGGCTTGTCTTGCAGTTTCCATTCGGAATTCACAAAGCCGTTGGGAGCTTCTTGCACGTTGTACATGACGATATTGAGAACATTGGCATCAGCATCGTAGCTTCCTGCGATTCCTTTTGACCGTTGTGGGCTGATGCCAATTTTTCCTCGACGAGTTCCATCGCCTTTAAAGAACAGCTTTTGCTTTTTGACTTTTAGGTATTCTGGAGGCACTTTTCCGAAGTAGGTGTCGTTGACTTTGGGGCCAAGATCTGTTTCCTCGCCTGCTTTGAAAGGGATCACGACTGTTGTTGCGGGCGATGGGTTGTACATGCCCAGCAACCAAATGGAAAGCAGGCCCGTTTTCGGTGTCCAAGCATTGTCGCCTGTGTTGGTGATTTGGTTATCTGTTTCGTAGCCAATCATGCGGAGGCCAGCGGGGAGTTTGATGTCGAGTATGTTTCCGGCGTCTTGCTGACTTAGCAATTTGATTGTGCGTTGGATGCCGACTTTAAACTGCGTTCCGGAATAGTTGACGAGTTCGGTGGAGTGTTTGAACTGGGCAGAATTGTCGGTCGCTGTCACCAGTTCAAAGGGTTCGGTATCGATGGGAGCAGGGGTTGTCCAATCGGAAAATTCAAACTTGGAACCGGGTTTAAAAAAGATGGCAAACTGTCCACCTTCTGGTCCGAGCCAAAACCGTTCCTCGCCTCCAAAGATGTAAATATGTTCTTCCAGCTTTCCCTTTTTGTCTTCTTCTGACAGAAGGCCTTTTTCAATCACAGGTCGATTGATCCAGCCAAAGCTTGGTCCCGTGTCGGAATCAAACGTGCTGGTCATGACTCGACCTTGATAAGCGGGCGCGATGGCAACGGCTGCATTGCCGTTTTTCAGCATGACGATTGGCGTGTGTGCTTTTAGAAAAGCGACATCGTCAGCAAATTTCACAGCAGCAGATTTGTTTGAATCGGCCGGACTGACTTTGGTTTCGGGTGAGACGCTATTGAGCGTTTTTCTTTTTGGACTGTCAGTGTTTGGCGAGGTTTGCTTGTTTGGGGTGGGTGTTTTTTTTACATCGAAGCGTCCAATGCAAGGCAGTTGTCCTTTGGTTTTTGATCGAGCGATTTCTACGCCCCATTCTGGCAGTTGTCCTTTTCCCGATTGGTTAAAGGCTTCTGGTCGGTAGGCTCCACCAGCCCATGGGCCTTTGATGACGCGGTGTGTTTTGGTGAAGTTGATTCCGTCGGTTGCGTAAAGAATCGAATTCGTAATCGATTTTGGGCCGGTAGATCCAATCATCGCTGCGACGCCAGTTCCTTGGGGCCACACTAAGACTTCGTGGTTGCCCGGAATCACGGGATTGTCTTTGTGGCGTCGGTATGGGCCTTGAGGATGGTCGGCGATTGCGAGTCCCATTTGAGTGTGACGTGGGCTTTTGCCAAGTTGGCGACCTTTGTAATAAAGCCAGTACTTTTGATCTTTCACTAACAGGCACGCATCGTCGATGAGGTGGCTGTCGAAATCGCTTTTGTCTTTGCTGTTACTGAGTGCGGGGTTGGTTGGGAGTCTTTCCCATGGACCATGAGGAGATTCGGAAACAGCGATACCGATTTTTGAATCAGGCGTGAAGCCTTTTTTATATTCGTTTGACGTGCCTGTGTAGAACAGCCAGTACTTGTCTTCAGCAACGAGAATGTTTGGAGTAAAAACGCTGGCACCTTCCCATGTTCCTTTTTCACCTTGATCCAATGCCATGCCCTGCTCCGTCCATTCATGGCCGTCCTGCGAAGTTGCGTACCACAGTGTTGCATCGTATCCCGGACTGATTTTTCCTTTGGAATACCAGACATAATACAAGTCGTCGACTTTGATAATATCGCTTGGGTCACGACGCATCACGTGGTCTTCAGGGCCGATGCCTTTCAACGTTTCATGCGTGATCTGAATTGTTTCCACGGCTGGTTCTTGAGACCGAGCGGTGGTGCTTAGTAAAGCAATGGCAACAAGGCAAAGGATTTTATGCATCGAGGAGGACTCCGAATTCGATTGTGAATTTACGGTGCGTTGTGTGTAGAAAGCATATTGCATGTCAAGCGGTCGTGTTTGTGCCGACTGCTGCTGATTTGATGCAAATGAAGATACTGAAGGATCAATTCAGAATGAACAAGCTGAGCAAAGATTGTCGTCAGTTTTGTTGAAGGCCATTGGTTACGGATCGCTTTGGAATGAGGATGATGACTGCCGAGTGGAAGGCGTTTTGCGGCCGTCTTGGGCGTTGTTAGGCTTTTTTTCGCAATGGGGTGATGGCTGGGAGCTGAGTATTACTGGTGAACAACAATCGGAAGGTGGAGTCGCGGCAGTCGGCGCCGTATGAATCTTGTGTCACTGCTGAAAATCTGATGATGTTGTGAGTGAAGATGTGTGCCATTTTTGGGCTCAAAACTTTGCGAGTTGGGCTGGGTTTCCAGCTGTGGCACAAGTTTGCTATTCTGTTTATTGTGTGCAGGCTGCGTGTTTTGTCTGAGGCGAATCTCTAGTATTTTTCGAATCAATTCGAAAGATGACGTCGTACTAGAGAACGAGTGATTGACTGATTGCGGGCTGAGACGAACAAACACTGATAAAATGAGCCCGTTTTGGGGCCTTTCATCCAGAACGCTACTTGCAGACAGTGGTGGCGGAAATTTTGATTGACAAAAGGAACTGAAGACATGGCGAAGGCCCGAGCAAAAAACGCAATCGCGAAGAGTCAGCCTACGGGCGATGGTAAAGCGATGTTGGATAACGCAGTTGGCCAGATCGAAAAAACGTTCGGTCAGGGTTCGATCATGAAGTTAAATTCCACTGCGGACACTTCAGGTGTTCCTGGAATTCCAACAGGTGCTTTGTCGCTGGACTTGGCACTCGGTGGCCGCGGTTATCCTCGAGGACGCATCATTGAAATGTATGGTCCTGAATCCAGTGGTAAAACAACCTTGGCGCTGCATGCAATCGCGAGTGCTCAACGAGATGGAGGCATTGCTGCATTTGTTGATGCGGAACATGCTTTGGATCCGTCGTGGGCTCGAAAAATTGGAGTCAACTTAGACGAACTGTTGGTGTCTCAACCGTCCTACGGTGAAGAGGGGCTGCAGATTGCTGAGATGCTCATTAAATCGAATGCGGTTGATATTATCGTTGTCGATTCGGTGGCTGCTTTGGTTCCGAAGTCAGAACTTGACGGTGAAATCGGTGATACTCATGTTGGCTTGCAGGCTCGTATGATGTCTCAGGCAATGAGAAAGCTAACGGGAGCCATTGCCAAAGCGAAGACGACGGTGATTTTCATCAACCAGATTCGTGAAAAGATCGGAGTCATGTTTGGTAGTCCAGAAACGACTCCTGGTGGTCGAGCTTTGAAGTTTTACAGTTCGGCTCGGGTTGACGTTCGTCGCGCCAGTACTTTGACAGATGGGGATACTCAAATTGGTATTCGCATGCGAGTCAAGATTGTGAAGAACAAGGTGGCTCCGCCTTTTCGAATTGCTGAATTTGACATGTATAATTCCGGTGGAATTAGCATGGAAGCAGACTTGCTCGACATGGCAGTCGAAGCAAAAGTGGTGGATCGCAGTGGAAGCTGGTACAGCTATGGGAAAGACAAGATGGGGCAAGGTCGCGATCGTGCTCGTGCTTATCTCGAAGAAAATCCAGCAGCTGTGACTGAAATTCGAAACAAAATTTTGGTGTCGAAAGGATTTCCTCCTGTGGGCGAGCCACCAGCCGCTTCGGGGGCTGCCACTGCCGCTTCAAAAGGAGCGGCTTCGAAAGGGGTCCCTGCGAAAGGGGTCCCTTCGAAAGGGGCGGCTGACCCCAAATCCAAAGCGAAGGCCTAGTGGTTTGTCGCCGTTGGAAAACGATCAAACGCGTGAGTGATGTTTATTGCTGACGCGTTTTTTCGTTGACTGATGAAAAAATGATGCTGAGTACCCGTGTTGGAAGGCTTTTGACCGCGTTTTCTGTTTGGGATGAGGGCTTTGTCTGGCGATTCAGGGTGTTTTCGGCAATCTCGACTTTGCGAGACACGTTTCGCAGGGCGAATCGGCCATGCAGTGACGATGAAATTCGGTACACTTTCCGTCCGGTTTGCCTTTGCAAGCCTTTGAAATTTCTGTCGTTTTGCTGTGCTGATTCACGCTGATGAAAACTAACGAACTCCGCGAAAAGTATCTGTCGTTCTTCGAATCCAAAGGCTGCGTTCGCCGCCCCAGTGATGTTTTGGTTCCGAAGGAAGATCCAACCGTTCTGTTTACTCCCGCTGGAATGAACCAGTTTAAGAACGAGTTCATGGGAATTGGCAAGCTGGATTTTACAGCAGCCACCACGTGCCAGAAGTGTTTGCGAACCGGCGATATCAGCAATGTCGGTGTCACGGCCTATCATCACACGTTCTTTGAAATGATGGGCAACTTTTCATTTGGAGACTACTTCAAACGCGAAGCCATTCATTGGGCGTGGGAGTTTCTGACCGATACAAAGTGGCTGGGCTTGGACAAAGACCGGCTGACTGTGAGCGTTTACAAAGGGAAGTGGGGCTTTGACGAAGAAGCTTTCAATATCTGGAAGGATGAAATCGGGTTAAGCGCCGATCGCATTGCTTGCCTTGAAGAAGACGAAAATTATTGGCCTGCGAGTGCTCCGAGTGACGGACCAGATGGAGTCTGCGGGCCATGCAGCGAGATCTTTTATCACCCTCCTGGCATGGATGGCGATGTTGAAATTTGGAACCTTGTGTTCACGCAATTTAATCGAGTCGGAAATCCTCCTGATAATCTGCGTCCTTTGCCTTCTAAGAATATCGACACAGGAATGGGACTGGAACGAACGGCTGCCGTTCTTCAGGGCAAGCTCAGTAACTTCGAAAACGATGTGCTGAAGCCTTTGTGTTTGGCGGCTGCAGAAGTCGTCGGAGTGGACTATTCGTTTGATGCGAAGACCGGCCGACCAATTCGTCGAATTGCCGACCATGTGCGAGCAGCCACGTTTGCGTTACACGAAGGTGTCGTGCCGGACAAAAACAACGAAAGTTATGTGATCCGTCAATTGGTTCGCCGAGCTTTGTTGGAAGGTTACTTGCTTGGCCGGAAGGAACCTTTCCTGTTTGAAATTGTGCCCGCTGTTGTTGATGTGATGAAGGATGCTTATCCGGAACTGACTGAAACAGTTGACAGTGTGCAAAACACGTTGAAAGAAGAAGAGGGCCAGTTTTTAGATACCATTGATCGAGGTTTGAGTCGTTTTGATAAATGTGCATCATCGGCCAAGGCTTCAGGTCAGAACCAAATCAGTGGTGATGACGCGTTTACATTGCATACCGAAGATGGCTTTCTTGTCGAGCTGACAGAAGCGATTGCAGCGGATCGCGGACTGACTGTGGATAAGGCTCAGTATAAAGTTCGCATGGATGCTCACGAAGAAATCAGCCGTGGGGGACGTAAAGTCGACGTGATGTCTGCAGGCCCCTTGGATCTGATACGCAAAGATCACGGTGATACCGAGTTCGTGGGCTATGACGAAGTCAGTTGCGAAAGTCGGGTTGTTGGTTTGCTGGTAGATAAGAATTCCGTGAGCGAAGTTCCTGTCGGCTATCCGGGAGCGGTCGGAGTTGTCCTTGATCGAAGTCCGTTTTACGGCGAATCGGGTGGACAGGTCGGAGATTGTGGTCGTCTGTTTTCTGGCAGTGTTGAACTGCAAGTGACAGACTGTCAGAAGCATCAGCAGGCATTGTTTGTCGCTGTCGCTTATCTGAAAAATGGTAGCTTGAACGTGGGTGACACGCTAACAGCTGAAGTTGATTTGGATCGGCGTTCTGCGATTCGTAGAGCGCATTCGGGAACTCATATTCTGCATCACGCGTTGCATCAAACGATTGGTGAAACGGCGACTCAACGAGGTTCGCGTGTTGAAGAGGACGCTTTGCGGTTCGACTTTGCTCATAAACAGGCAATGACAGCGGATGAATTGCGTCGAGTCGAAGACATCATTAATGAGAAGGTATCGGCGGGCGAAGCGGTTACCACAGAATTGCTGCCTATTAAGGATGCTCGAGAGCGTGGGGCGATGGCTCTGTTTGGCGAAAAGTATCCTGACAAAGTACGAGTTGTCACGATGGGCGACTTTAGCGTTGAATTATGTGGTGGAACTCATCTTGCGAACACGGGGCAAGTGGGCCTGTTTCGTATCACATCGGAAGAACCAGTTGCGAAAGGTGTTCGACGAATTACGGCAGTCACTGGTCCTCGAGCGTGGCAAAAGGGACGAGAAACCGACGAGCTTGTTGCTGAAGTTCAGCAGCTGTTGAAGGCCACAAAACCCGCTGATCTGCCAGTAAAGATTGCCGCATTGCAGACTCAGGTGAAGACTTTGCAGAAGCAGTTGGCGGAATTGTCCAAAGCGTCAGTGTCTGATGCTGTGGGAGATCTTGTGGCGACAGCCGAAGATGTTGGTGGAGTGAAAGTGATTTTCAAGAAGCTGGACAATGTGACTCGTGAAGCTTTGCGAGATTTTGTTGATCAGCTGCGTCAGAATCACAGTCCTGTGGCCGTAGTGCTTGGTGCCGAAATTGATGGCAAAGTGGCCCTGATTGCGGCTGTCAGTAAAGCACTTGTGAAAGAACGCAAAATGAATGCGGGGGCAGCCGTAAAGGCGGCGGCCACCGTTGCTGGCGGTGGAGGTGGCGGGCGTCCAGATATGGCGGAAGCAGGAGCAAAATTGATCGATAAAATTGAAGACGCTTTGGCGGCTGGCGTCGCTGTCTTTAAAGATCAGTTGAGCTAGGCGTCGCTGCACGGTCAGCGTGAATGAAGCTTGATATCCAACGAGTGACCGATTTTGATCGTGATCAATATGAAAAGGCCGTCCGAGTGATTTCTCGGACGGCCTTTTGTTTTTCATCTGATGAGCTGCCGGCAACTGGAAACGCAGCTCTGTGTTTGTCAGTGAGTTCGTCGTGTTACTTTCGGTAGGGGGCACCAAGGAAACGAACGGTTCGGTAACGTCGGTTGGCCGTCATCCGGCACAGTCGCGGGTGTCGAGAGTTTTCACAAGCGCGATACATGTCGGCTCGAAAAGCTTGATCACAGTGTTTTCGAGGCACACCATGGTTGTCATAACAGTCATCGTGCTGCCGACAGGCAGGCCGAAAGTCGGCTCCTGCAAATCCCTGTGGAATCAACCGTTTCAGGAATGGAGGCACACCCTCGGGACCGCATGGGGAATCGTCGGCAGACACTGCCGACATGGTAAACAGCAAAGCTGCGACAAAACTGAATCGAAACATTTCAGCAGGCCCTTCTTTTGAGGAGAGTGGAAAGGCACACTTAGCTGTGCCTATCTTACGCAGGCTACGTGTTTTTGTGGCTGTTTGGCTAGTGTTCGAGGTGGTTTCTGGATGGTGTTTCCAAAATGTCAAAGGATGGGAAATTCAGTTGGGGGATGCTGTTTGTCACATGATTGCAGGTTGGTGTCCTTGTTTACGCTTGCAGCTTGTCTTTGAGATCGGGCTGATTGCGAATCCAGTTGGCTAGGCTTTGCCAAACGGTGTCGTTGCCACCGATATTGTCATTCCACAAAGCGACCGTTTGTGTCTGATCGTCGTAGTGGGTTTCCATAAAGTCTTGTCTGAGGCTGACTTGTTTTTCAGGATCGGGGAGGCCGAAGGAATCGACTGCTGCTTGCAGAGCTTCTGCTTGTTGTTCGCAGCCGATTTCGCGAAAAGCGTTGATGAAAAAAGAGTACGGTGGGTGGCACGGAAAGTCGCTGTCAAAGAAGTACAGAAAGCCACCGTGGTCTAAAATTCCTGTGGCATGATAGACGCAGTAGACGGTCTGCAGGGGAGGTTTAAGCTGAGTTAAATCGTCATTCACTTGTTCGACGGCGTCGTAGGCAAGTTGGCTGGCCGCTTCTAGCAACTGATCATCATCTTGGAGGTTCATTTTCAATTGCCTTTGGGATTGAATTGTCGTTTCACCTGAATTGCGTTTTGTTCTTGTACAGAAAAATTTGTCAGCGAAACAGGATCTTGTCACTGAAAGTGTTGATTTGCATCG
This sequence comes from uncultured Planctomycetaceae bacterium, assembly GCA_964441085.1. Classification (GTDB taxonomy): domain Bacteria; phylum Planctomycetota; class Planctomycetia; order Planctomycetales; family Planctomycetaceae; genus Fuerstiella. Next base: position 2,869 of record CAYTUE010000054.1, on the reverse strand, counting down.
ACGATTGTTGTGATTTGGAAACGCGATTTTCTTGTCGGAAATTTGGTTGCCGTTTTCTGAATACGACAGGCTGATGAAGTTCTATATTCATAGCAGGCAAATCATGCGAAAGGACATTGCTTATGAATCAGTTGATCAATCAACTACTCGCAGAATCTCAACGAGCCAAATTAACGGAGCGTCGCACAGAAGCTCGACATGAACTTGTACGGCCTGTGAATATTTATCTTGGTGATGATGATTCGTGTTTTGGGTTTTCTAAGAATTTATCGAAGCAAGGCATTGGGGTCATTATCGATGAAGAATTTTCCGTGGGGATCATTGCTTCACTTTCAATTCATTCGCTGAATGGCCAGCCAGCAAATTTAAAATGTGAGCTTCGTTGGATTGATCGATTCGGGGCGGGCTGGTGGATGACGGGTTGGAAGTTTTTAAGTGTCGCTCCTGCCGCAAGCATCTTCCGTGCGGGACGTTGATGGACGGCGACTGTAAGCGTCAACTCGTTTTAAACCCAATGCTTTTGCTGAACGAGTGACTGTGACGACCACGTGGAGTTTTCAACGCATGCCAAGGCGGCATGCGTGGGTGGCTGTTTAGAAATCACACTTTTGGACATAAAAGCAACCCAGTGTCAGCAAGATGGCAATAAACAGGCTGTTCTTGATTAACACTTGGGATGGCGAAAATCGGTCTCTGTCGTTGAGCAGGTTGTTCGTTTCCTGTGAGTCAGCAGGCCCTTGGTTTTCTGCGGCCCCGCTTTTTTTATTGCCGTCTAAGATCCATTTTGCAAATCGGTCCAGTTGATTTGGCCGAGGCATCAGTTGCCAAATTGGATTGACAACGACATCGTAAAACAGATGTACGCCGGTTTCTGCTTGAGCCCAGCTTGCGATTCGTTCGTTTGTGGACAGATTGTATCGATGAACGGCCAATCGTCCGTCGCTGACTAATAAGTGCCCTTCGGGATCAAAGGCCATTGCTGTGCATGTTCCATTTTCTGGAGGTGCCCAGTGAGATGGCTCTGCCGATTGGCCGTCAAAGATCATGATGGTTTTGTCGTGAGTCAGTACGGCGATGTGTTTGGAATCGAGCGATGCTTCACTGCGTTTTGGAACGATACCCGAGTGATGATTTCGAGTATTGCGAATTTCCAGAGTCACAGGATCGAATGTTGAAATTGTACCATCTTGAAAGAACAGCATGCCCATGTGTTGGGTTGCCGCCACGCTGGCAGCACGACGTGGTTCCACCATAACATTCTTGGTCTGGCGGTATGTTCCTTCATGTTGTTCTAACCGATTCAGACTGCCTTTGCTGTATGTCAGTAGGATATCGGATTCAGGAACCAAGCATGCGGTGAAATGGTTGGCTAACTTGGTGTATTCTTTGGGTTGGATTTGTTGAAAGCCATGGATCTGGCTGCCCATGATGGCGTTTACTAATCCTCCTGTTGTGGTTTGAGCACTGTTGGGTTGAGCACTGTTGGGCTGGACATTGTTGGGTTGATTGAGGCGATCATCGAATCGCAGAATTTGATCTTGCGACAGCAAGAGAAATTGCCCGGTGCTGTTGGGCAATATAACTGAAGTGACGGACGGGATTCGGCCAATAGATTTGCGATCCCAATCATTATCAGCTGTGCCGGTCACAAGTTCTGGACTTCCTTGACCTCCAAAGGGGGATTGATTTGCCTGAATGGCCAAGATGCGTTGTTGTTGAGGATCATAAATTGGAGCAAAGCGAATTTTTTGATTCGTGCGGAACCGACGAACAAGATCGTTGATTTGATTGGCTGATGGAGAAAAAACTTCTTCCCAGTTTTCTTGCTTGGAGTTCCAAAGTCGTGTTTTTTGCTGACCATCGACTGTCAGAATGTCGTCACCAGCCAGCACGATTTCTTTGATGCCTTGTTCCTTCACCAAGCTGCGGTGCAAGTTTTGTCGAGTGATTCCGACTGCGACAATAAACAGCCAGAACAACACGACGACGGTGAGCGAAACGATTGAGTTTTTCCAGATGACTCCGCAAACAGCAGACACGCTGTAGTAGATCATGAATAGAAAAACGTAGATGGGGATGCACCACAGCAAGCGGTGGTTCCAGTGGTCCATGCGGATCCCAAGAATCAACCAGACTCCCACAACAAGTACGATTGCAAACAGCAGCGTGAAAATACAGCCACCAAAAAACTTGGTTAAGAACAGACCCGTTCGTCGAATGGGCTTGCTTGCCAGCAGTGTAATTTCGCCTGGTTCGAACGTGCGAGGGATGATTCCTGCTGTAATCAGCAGCGTTCCGAAGACTCCAAAAAATCCCAGAAAGACGGCAACGATACCGACGGTGAATTGGTTGAAGACAGGTTCGAATTCTGTTGGTGTCAGAGGGATCGGGCCAAAGACTTCCGCTGTGCCATACATCACGTAGATTGCGGAAGAATCTGTGATGGAAATGCTGCGTCGAAAGGCAACTGAAAACAACAATAAGTTGCGTCGTTGAATTTGCTGTTCCGTTAATTCTTCGTGAGCCAGCAACTGCTTTAATTCTGTGGACTTGCGAACGTCTTTCCACGCTTGCTTTTCGTAGAAATGATTGTGCTTCAAAATGACATTGAGACGTTCGACAAGCTTACGTTTTCTTGAGTTGCCTCGACGCCCATTCTGAGAACTTGACTTTGTGTTTTTGTCGGGAAGCAGTTCTGTGAATCCACTTTGTTCGCTGTCGTTCTGAATGTTCCAAAGGTGAGTCAATGCGGCAGGTTTGTCTTCTGCATTGGATGTCAGGTCTCTGAGCAAGCGAATCGGATCGGTGACTTCGCTGCGTCTTAAATTTGTGGCCTGATTGTATTGCAGTCGGAATGGAGCCAGTACCA
>CAYTUE010000053.1:18747-27162 GCA_964441085.1 uncultured Planctomycetaceae bacterium | reverse complement strand
GGTCGGGATTGGCGGTTGATCTGCTATGGGTCAATGATTTCCACGACTTCCATTTTTAAAAGTCCGGCGGGGATTTCAGCTTCAAACTGGTCTCCCACTTTCTTGCCAATCATGGCTTGAGCAAACGGGCTGGAAGTCAAGATCTTGGGAATATCAGCATCCAAGTCTTCTTCCCCAGGTCCAACGATGATGTAGCCTTCTTTCATTCCGTCGGAAAGATCTTTTACGGTGACCTTGGAACCGAAACCAATGATGCCTTTGGGCATTTGATCTTTGGCTACGATTTCGCATCCTCCCAACTTACCTCGAAGGTCAGAAATTCTGCGATCCAGATGAGCTAAGTCTTCTCGAGAAGCATGGTATTCTGCATTTTCTTTGAGGTCACCTTCTTCGCGAGCAGACTTGATTCGTTCCAGAATGGCAGGCCTGCGAGCATCCAGTTCTTCAATTTCTGCACGGATTTTGTCGTAGCCCTCTTGGGAAATTGGCTGACGTTCCATAGTTCCACCTTGATCTGTCTGACTTGTTGGTCCGGTTCATTCCCGGACAAACAGAAAAGGACACGAGCGCCGATCATAGAAAGGCGTTTCGTGTCCGCTTAACAAAATGACACGACCGATCCAGATTGGATCGGCCCTGTGTTGATTTTCTAACCATTAATATAGCGGGCAGAAAGCCGCTGACTACCCTACATCCACCCATTGGCGGTCTCGAGCACTTTCCAGCACAGCATCGCAGATCATTTGCGTTTCCTGAGCGTCTCGGAAGGTTGGATTGCAAGGTTCGCCTGTTTCCAGCGATTTCAGGAAGTCTGCGACTTGATGAACAAATGTGTGTTCGTACCCAATATTTAGCCCTGGAACCCACCACTTGTCCATGTAAGGCATGTCGTCATCACTGACGTGAATTGATCGCCAACCTCGCACAATACCGTCGTCGGAATGATCGAAGTATTCCAGTCTGTGAAGATCATGCAGATCCCAGCGAATCGATGCGTGCTCGCCGTTGATTTCCAGTGTGTACAAGGCTTTGTGTCCACGAGCATATCGCGTGCTTTCGAACAGACCTAACGATCCATTATCGAAGTGACACATAAACGAACACGCGTCGTCAATTGTGACTGGTTCGACCTTACCAGTGCCTTGGTGCATTCGTTCTTTCACAAATGTTTCTGTCATCGCGCTAACGTCTTTGACAGAACCATTCAACCAGACAGCGGTGTCGATACAGTGAGCCAGTAAGTCGCCTGTGACTCCAGAGCCGGCTGCCTTGGCATCCAGACGCCACAATGCTTCTCCACCTTGAGGCAGTTCTTCGTTGATCGTCCAGTCTTGCAAAAAGTTGGCTCGGTAATGAAAGACTCGCCCAAGACGGCCTTCATCGATCAACTGCTTTGCCAGAGAGACTGCGGGAACTCGACGGTAGTTGTACCAAACGGTATTGGCAACTCCAGCAGTTTCCACAGCCTGCACCATGCGGGCTCCTTCTTCGGGGTTCAGTGCGAGTGGCTTTTCGCACAGAATCATCTTGCCGGCTTCGGCGGCTGCAATTGCGATTTCGGCATGAGAATTATTCGGCGTGCAAATATCAACAGCATCAATGTCATCGCGTTCGATGACTTTTCGCCAATCGGTTTCGATTGATTCGTACTGCCATTGATCGGCGAATGCCTGAGCCTTATCGGCTGTGCGCCCGCAGACTGCTTTTAAAACAGGACGGTGAGTCAGGTCGGGGAAAAAGTCGTTGGCTCGTTTGTATCCGTTGGTGTGAGTACGGCCCATAAAACCGTAGCCAATGAGGCCAATGTTAACGGGTTTTTGCATGAAAGAATTCCTGTGATGAAGACGTTGAAATCAATGAAATCTTGGTGTTCGGCAAACGACAAAGCAAACCATGTCTGATGGTTTGCTTTGTATCCTCTTTGGAAGGTTTCCCCTGCTTTGGGAGGCCCCCCCTGCTCTCTTCCAGAATCATATGATACTGGCCGTTGCACGAGTGTCTGGATTTAGACGGCGTCTCGAACTTGAATCATGGAATCCAAGATCGTATTCCAAGTCGATGGGTTTTCCAATGTGGCGTTCGGGAACATGCAGCCATCCCAGCAGATGTGCTTCATGTTTCGTTCAGAAAATCCTTCTAGCCAGTACTGTGAACATCGAACGATATCCAGTTTGCCATTGGGGTCATCAGCTGGACAGTGTTTGCCCGTTTTGTCGTGCGACCCAGCTCCGTGGACTTCACCATCGTTTTGAGCAACGTGAAAGTCGATTGTCCATGGACGCAGTTTGTCGGTCATGGTTTTGTAGGCGGCGTAAAATTCTTCGTCGCTGTAACCGGGCTGAACCAGAGCATGTTCTGGAGCGTTGTATCCCAACAGGTACAGATACGTATGAGCCAAGTCTGCTTGGAAGCCAAGAGATTCTGGCATGCCGACTTCTTCTAGAAGGTCTAGCATGTCTTTCCAGCTGTGCATTCCGGCCCAGCAGATTTCTCCTTCGGCCGCCAGTTGTTCGCCATGATCTGCTGCGATCTTGGCTGCTTCTTTAAATGTGGCCGCGATTTTTTTTGTATTGGCAGGTGCGTCTTCTCGCCACTGTGCGACTCCGAATTCAGCACTGTCGATTCGAATACAGCCGTACTGACGAACACCGTGTTCGTTAAAGATTTTGGCGATTCGGCAGCCCACTTTAATGGCGTCGAGAAACTTACCTTGGGCTTCCGCATCACCCATGGCAGAATCACCGACTGTACCCGGCCAAATGGGGGCGACCAATGATCCGACGCTAAAGCCATACGACGCAATTTGATCGGCGATTTTTCGCAGATCGTCGTCACTTGCTTCTGGGTCGGTATGAGGATGAAACAGAAAGTAGTCGATGCCGTCAAATTTCTGACCGTTAACTTCTGCGGCTGCCGTCAGTTCTAACATTTGTTCAAGACTGATGGGCGGTTCTTGTCCTTCGTCTGTGCCTTTGCCAACCAGTCCAGGCCACATCGCGTTGTGAAGTTTCAGTGCGCTCATATCTTTTCCTTTGCCGACGTCGTGTGCAGTCAGCTTGTGTTGGGATGACCAATGATTTTCGAGGGTTTGAGAGCTTAACCGATGACCTCGCATGGAACCAGCGGCGCTGCAAATATCGGTCGTTCAATTAGAGAATTGACTTGCCCCGGTCAATCTCACCAATGGGGCAGTCTTGGATGCAAATTGTGAAATTCCAGCGACTATTTTGTCATGGCGACACCGGGCGTTTTAGAATGCGCGTTTTGCGGGAAGTCGAAGGTTAACACGAGTGGTTCAGTTCCCGTGTTTTCGATTTCGACACCTCCGTTCGCAAGTGCGGATTGAGTGATGAATCCGATCTCGGGATAGATCTGGCCAAGAACCATGCCTTGGTGATATCGCACTTCTAACTTTCCGACTCGGCCGCTTCCGCCATTCGTGTGGAACAGTGCGGGGCTTTCCGGACAAAACTTGGTCTTCCCGCCAGGCTGCACAATCAGTCGGAGGATCGAGCACTTTTGGTCGCCGAGGAAATCTCCGTAAACGATCCACTTTGCGTCGACACCTTGGCCTGCAAATTCTTCCGCGGTGATTGCCGGACGTGAATTCTTCAAGACAAAGTCGGGATCTTGATTGGCTTCGAAGTCGAACGTGTCAACGAGGTATTCCCAGTCTTCGTGCTTGTCCTTGGGATAGTCTTCTTCTCGGCATGCGTAAAACGCATCCGCAGCTCCGATACGTCCGTCAAGGGTCAGGTCTTCGGCCAAGAAGTGCTCATCCATTGTGACGTGCAGTTCGTGTGTGCAAAGATCGGTCGGTGAGTGCAGCACACCGTTCGGCATCACGAATCCGTTATCAATGTGCATCATGACGTGCGGCGACAGATGTCGAACTCCATTGTACTCGCCCTGCCCCCATCTTTTCATGCAGTCAAGAAACTGATCCTTTGTGATAAACGGGTACAGTCCCATTGCCGTGGTGTGATAATGCGACGGACAGACTCCGGGATTGTCGTAAGAATTGATGTCATAGACTTCCCACTTTGCCCAGTGAAGATGATGTGGAATCGGATTCAGGTTGTCGAACTTCTTAGACACAATCGGCCACGTCGGATCGCCGAAGAGTGATTTCGAAAAGGCTGTCATCTTTTCACCCATGACAGCTTCCGGGTTGGCGACGATCAAATCCTGCAGCGAGATGACTTGCCCGTCTGGAGTAAGCACATGCGATTCCCCTTCGCGAAACGGTGCTTTATTCGTGCGCGTGTCGATGACTCCTGTCACGATGGGCACAGTGCAACACATCCAGACTTCATCCAGCCCGGTGCCATTCATGTAGTCCGGGTAGTAAGATCGCTCATCAAGTCGAAGGCGTTTCCCTGGCGAACAAAATGTCCGTCCGGCATAGCGGTGCAGTAACTGCAGCACCCCATCGTTTTGGTTAAGGCAGTCATCGAGAATCGAAGCAGATCCTCCGTCGCTTCCGTCGATTACATCTTGTTGAGGATACTCGTGCAGTTTATCCGCGAGGGAAGCGATGTTGGCCATGATGGGAAAGTTGCCTTGCTAAAACTTGTCAATGTTCGCTGTAACACACCGTCGTTGCGTGCAAATAGGATTAACACTCCGGTCGGCCCGACTGCCGGAAACGCTGAGCATTCTGACAATAAACAAACTCGTTTTTAAGGGAATGTGGCGATTTCCCGGCAAATCTGTTTCACACGGAACCAAAGTCTGAAAAAGACAGTGGTTGTTGTCGATGGCGTTTATGGCAATAGAATACAGCGAACCGATGTGACGTTGGCCATATTCGGCCATCTTCGAACCTTAACGAAACAGAATCTGAGACGACTTTTTGTTGCAAAATTGGATTTCGGACACTCAATGCCGAATGTGGACTGTGACATGCTACAGACCGTTTGCAATGTCATCGCAAATGTGAAAACCTGCCTTCGATTTCTGTGACTCGGCGGTCAATCTGGCCCCAGATAACGCTAATCAGTGAATTTCAAAATTTCTATGGCTCCTTTGGTGAATCTCTCTGACAAACGGTTTTTTCTGAATGTTCGAGAATCGACGTTGCTCATGACTGGTTTCAATGAAAACGAATCAAGTGAACGTCATCCTTAATACAATTCGCTGATACCGATTGTTGTCAGGCTGCAATGTTGACGAGCCTATATGCAATTTTCCTTCAAATATCCAATTGAACTGATGATGATTCGTACAGCAATTCTCGGTGCTACAGGTTACACGGCTCTGGAACTTCTCAAGATCTTGCATCGTCATTCTGGAGTTGAGGTGACGGCCTTGACCACTCGTCAGCAGGATCGACCTCATATTAGCCAAGTCCACCCTGCTCTTACGGGCATGTTTGATTTGGTATGTGAAGATCTCACCGCAAAGCAAATTGCCGAACGAGCAGATTTGGTGTTTTGCGCTTTGCCGCATACGGCCAGTATGGAATTTGTTCCTCAGTTGTTAGACGCGGGTTGTCGAGTTGTCGATTTAAGTGCCGATTATCGATTGAATGATGCGGCTGTTTATGAACAGTGGTACGGGCACACGCATACTGATCCGAGTCGATTAAGCAGCACCGTGTATGGGCTGCCGGAATTATTCGAAGATCAAATCGGTGGGGCGAATCTGGTTGCCAATCCTGGCTGTTATACGAGCGCGTCAATTCTGGCATTGGCCCCCTTGTTGAAGTCCAAGAGCATCCATGCAGAAGGCGTCGTGATTGATGCAAAAAGCGGTGTCAGCGGAGCTGGACGCAAGCCTAAGCTGGGAACGTTGTACGCGGAATGCAATGAAAGCGTGACGGCTTACGGAATTGGAGATCACCGTCATACACCAGAAATCGATCAGGTGTTGACGACCTTCAGTGGACAACCAGTGGAAGTGATTTTTAACCCACATCTGATGCCCATGGATCGAGGAATTTTATGTTCGATCTATGCTCAGCCAGTCAATGATTGTTCAGTGGAATCAGTGCGAGAAATCTATCGAAATTTCTATCGAGATCAGCCGTTTGTGCGTGTTGTGGATTCGATTCCAGCGACAAAAAATGTGGCTCACACGAATTTCTGTGATATCGGGGTGCGAATTAATCGTGGCCGCGTCGTTGTGTTTTCGGCGATTGATAACTTGATTAAAGGGGCCAGCGGTGTGGCCATTCAGAATATGAACTTGATGCTGGGGCTCGATCAAAAAACCGGTTTGTTACCTGTGTAGGCCGACTTTTGACTGGCTGGGCTCACTGTTTTTGCGTTTCCCGTTTTCACGTTCCCGTCCTCATTCACGAGGGCTTGCTTCAGAGACTTGTTTTTTAAAGCCTGTTTCTAAATTCGGAATGTGAGGATCTCGGATCTGACCAATTTGTTGTTCACGATTGCCATCTGAGCCCACAAGCTAATAGTACGTCGCCAGACTGTGTATACGGAGTGATTTGAGTGTTTCCGTATTGGTTGGGTTCCCAGTCATCGGCCGAAGGTCATGAATCTTTAAGCAGCAAATGAAATCACCGGATTTTGGATGACATTGATGTCTGCGTGAATCACGTGGAGTTCCAAGGGTTTGCTGACGATTTTAAAGAGGGAACTTGTTGGAAACGGACGAACTGCTGACAGAGAGAGTGGTCATCACCATGAACGGGTTTGGAAACATGGTTCAGGTTGAGTTCCCGTGACGGTTCGTTTTCTGGGTAGAAGAAGTCCCTGATGTTGATGGAACTTGATTTCAATTTGGTTGAGTTCTCCGAAAATTACGAGTTTGCCGCAAGTTTGCCTCAGGTCACCCGATCAGGCTTCTTGGCGCATATCCCCATGCCGACCCCTTTCCGATGTGTCTGAAAGACATTTTGAGATGAAAAAGACTCTGCAAATTCTCCAAGACTTTTCCATACCACTGATTGCAGGTGTTGTGGTTGCGATGATTATCGCAAATATGAACCCTGAATTTTACACCGCATTGATCAAGGTGTCTGTTGCTGATCTGTGGGCCCTGTTTACGAGTGCTGAGTTCGACAAAACTGCTGGCATTGAAGCGGCAGAAACGGGTTGGCGTCATTACACGAGCCTGCATTTTCTGGCCAACGACATTGTGATGGCTTTCTTCTTTGGCATTGCCGCCAAGGAAATTACAGAAGCCTGTCTTCCCAATGGCGCTTTGAATCCTGTTAGTAAAGCAGTCAATCCGTTGTTCGGTACGATGGGAGGAGTGCTCGGGCCCGTTGGTGTCTTTTTGGCTTTGAATGCCGTGGCAGGAGAGACTGCTTGGAAAAAAGGCTGGGGAATTCCAACGGCAACTGATATTGCTTTGGCTTGGTTGGTGGCTCGATTGATCTTTGGTAGCGGTCACTCGGCCGTGAGTTTCCTTTTGTTGTTGGCTGTGGCGGATGATGCCATTGGCCTAGGAATTATCGCATTGGGGTATCCGGATCCAGAACACCCAACCGTTTGGAGCAACCTCGTTTGGCTGATTCCGGCGATGGGAATCGCCTTTGGTCTGCGTCTTTTGAAAGTGAAATCTTGGATTCCCTATATCGTGGTTGGTGGCGCACTCAGTTGGTGGGGCTTGTATACAGCTCACTTGCACCCTGCTCTGGCTTTGGTCTTCATTGTTCCGTTTCTGCCAGGGCCGAAGAAAGACCTCGGACTGTTTGTTGAATCCGTGGATTTCGGTGAACAAGTGAATGCTCATGGGCATCTTCATGAACATAGCCCTTTGGAAAATTTCGAACATCACATGAAGCTGGTAATCGATTTTGGACTGTTCTTCTTTGCCCTCGCAAACGCAGGTGTTCCGTTTTCTGAAGTGAATGGTCTGACTTGGATTCTGCTTTCTGCTTTGCTGGTTGGTAAAACCGTTGGAATTGTTGGCTTCAGTTGGTTGGCCGTTCAGCTTGGCTTTCCGCTTCCCGCAGGAATGCAAATGCGTCATTTGTTGGTGACTGGTTTGATTGCCGCATTGGGCCTGACAGTCGCGTTGTTTGTTTCTGAACAGGCATTCGTTGACGCCACTCTTCGTGGAGCGGCCAAGATGGGAGCCGTTTTGTCAGCAGTCGCTGCTGTGATCGCTTGGGGGACTGCGAGAGTTTTGGGAATTCGCCCCGTTGGTGCTGGGGAAGGTTTGCTTGCAGCTGAACAAGCAGGCAAAGCTGATGGCTCTGATTCAGCGTCCGCTTCAGAAACAACTTCTGTTTGATCTATCGCTGCAAATGAAATGAAACCTTGTGGGATCACTGACAGTGAAATCCATGACAGCAGAAAAGCCCGGTAGCAATTGCTAGCGGGCTTTCTTGTTGGTTGGTGCAACACGGTTGGTTGGTGCAACACGGTTGGTTGGTGAGCGCGGTTGGTTGGTGAACGCTTGGCTGTTCAAACAAATTGATTGTCGGCTGAGCTGGCACCTGCT
>CAYTUE010000053.1:6271-18647 GCA_964441085.1 uncultured Planctomycetaceae bacterium | reverse complement strand
TGGTGAACGCTTGGCTGTTCAAACAAATTGATTGTCGGCTGAGCTGGCACCTGCTTTTCGTGCGAAATCCAGTCGTGACACTTATCGGTTGAGTCCGACAAAGAAGCTGAAGATTCGTTCGTCGTCGAAGTCTTGACTCTTAACCGGGAAACCGAAGTCAAAGGCCAATGGAACAGGACCTAAGGCTGGAACAACAACTCGCAAGCCTGCTCCAACGGTGACTCGGAAATTATCAAGTGAAACGTCTTCTTCAACGGTTCCAAAGTCACTAAAGACAACCACATTCAGCATGTCGTTGGCTGTGAGTGGCACGCGATATTCGACTGTGCCAAGAGCTTGGAACGTACCACCCGTGTTAATGCCGTCTTCTCCACGTGGCGTCACACCTCGGAATTCAAATCCTCGAAAAGACTGAAATCCACCAGCAAAGTAGCGTTCAAATACCGGAGTGTCATTTCCACTCCAACCGAGATTTCCAGCGACAGTCAGTACGTGCTTTCCGCTACTGTCTGGGCGTTCATACACAGTGAAGTAGTTTCTCGTTTCTGCTTCAAACCGTGGGTAAACGAAGTCTCCAAAGGCCTGTTCAAAGGTGAACGAATTGAGATGTCCACTTGACGGGATCATTGCAGAATCCCGAGTGTCATGAGTGACTGTGGCCCCGATGGTAGACAGGAAGTTGTTTCCTCGTACTGCTTCCAGTTCAGGTACTGACATCGGTGTGCCATTATTAATGCTGGAAAGTGTATTTTGGATCCCGTCGATTTCAACGTCTTCTAGCCGGATGTTGCCGCTGATCGACCATTCGGGGGAAATCTGTTTTCCAAGAGTGATGCGGCCGCCGAGTCGAGTTTCATCCCATTCCGAAAAGAAGCGATTGAAGAAAAAGCCACTCACGCCAAGGCTGTAGTCACTGAACAAGAAGTAGGGATCTGTCCAGCTCAGAGTGTACCGGCTGACTTCGTCGCCAGGTGCGGCTTCAAGGCGGAATCTCTGACCACCACCTCGGAACGCTCGACCTTCAATCAGATCGCCAAATGTTTGCGGGGGACGGAAAAGATCAAAGTTACGTTCGTCCCACACGAATGAACCAACAATCCCTGCATCGCTGTTCAAACCCGCTCCAAACATCAGGCGGCCTGTACGACCTTCCTGAGCTGTGATATCGATATCCACCCAGCCCGGTGGGAGAGAGCGAAACCGATTATTATAAGGACTGCCTTCCAAGACAGCATCACCCGCTCGAGGGGCAGCTTCAGGTCCAGGTGTTTGGAAGAGTCGTTCACGCGGGCTTTGACCTCGAATAATTACGTCATCAGCCGTTTTGTCTGGGAAGTTGGAGCGAAAAACGGATTGCGGAGGACCACTAAACAATCGGTCTGGCTTTGCTGCTTGAAAAGCAATGACATTCGGAAGCTGTTGTTGGTGTCGGTAAGATGCGACTGCGTTTGTGACAGGTCTTCGATTGGTAAGAACGGGAGATTCAAATCTCGACTGCCGATTCAGCGGCTTGGTTTTTGATGAATCCTTCTGAGGTGAAACGCTATGTCCGTATTCGAGGAATGGCTGAACATATATTTCATCTCCACTTTGTTGTGTATTCCATGTTTGTTGATAGGCACCTTGATCTTGCCCTCGGATCGTTCGGTTTTGAGAGACCTGCTGACTTGAATTTGGATTGGGGTCTACGGGAGTGACTGTCAGATTGACGTTGTCCAAAATTCCGCTGCCTCCGATCCGGGATCTGGCGCGTCGAATGGCTGAAGGACTTGCGATGTCTCCCGGAGCCAGTTGAGACAGATTGGTGGGAACCGTTTCCTTTGTGTGAGGATGGTCGCCCACGAGTCTTGAGTTCAAGAGTCGGATAAAACGGGGGCGGTCTTCGTCAATTTCGAAAACGACATCGACGACTCCCGGAGTCTCCGTGAACTTTGGAACAGGAACAATCGAAGAAAAGTAGTGACCTCGCGTGTCATAAAATTCCAGCATCCGCCGAACGTCTTTGTTCAACAGCAAGATGTTGAAGTACTTGCCTGTTTGTAGTTCGGAATTGGCCAGCAATCTTTCTGACGGAATGACATAGTTGCCATTCAATTTGATGTTTCGAACTTTAAACGGGACACCTTCGTCGATTGTATAGAGCAATCGCACGGCAGAGTTGTCTTTGGAAAACTGAGGAGTACCTGTCACCTTGACATCAAAGAAGCCTTGGCTGTGGTAGTACTGCTTAATGGCTGCAACATCTTGTTCGACAACTTCTGGTTGGTATTTTCCTCCAAAAAGACCGAACCACGATTCTTTGCTTTGCAGCTTTGTTCGAATTTGAGCAACTGACGGAGAGATATACGATCCATCCTTTGATTGACGTCTGTTAATCACATAGTTGATCTGATCGATTGCGGACGGGCCAGTTAAGCCTTCTTGGCCAACGAAGTCAAATCGTCGTTCTTCGACCCGAACCTTGGGCCCTTCATGAACCTGAAAAATGACATCACGGTCTGTCGGTTGGTCACCGGAGACCAGTTTTGCTTTGGCAAAGAAGAAGCCTCGTTCTTTGTATTCTTGGACGATGCGAGTTGTCGCTTCTTTGTTTTGAATATGATCGAAAGGGCTACCAACTTTTAGGCCAGTCCACGATTCAAGTTCTTTTCGTTTTAGCCGTCGAATGCCTCGAAATTCAACTTTGCGAACGATCGGTCGCTCTCGAACTTCAAAGACAAGTACTGGGCCTTTACCACGGTTTTCGAAACGTTCCGTGATGCTGTAAAACCAACGAGTGTTTGACAATCGACGCTTGTCTTCGCGCAGCTGACGGTTGGTCATCGGGCGATTTGGTTGAGAAATGATCTCTTGCAGAATCCGAGATGCCGGAATGGTTTCATTTCCTTCGATCACGATATCAACAATGGTTTCCGGAATTTGTTGATCTGCGTTTGCCTGAACGCAAGACATCGCAACAAGAATCGCCACGAAAACGGGCGCCGCAACTGGTCGCCAGATTGAGCCAGCATTGAGGCAGGACGGATTGAAATCCGTGTCTTTCTGCGTGTTCGTTCTGTCGGAAATCATCTGGGGATCTCGTCCGTCCGTGTGGTTCTACCAAATCCGTTTTGACCACTGGTGATGTCCTTATCACCAAAACAACAGCATTTCAGGTCTCGAACCGATCTGAAATCCCACGTGTTTGTGTCCGTACGGCGTGATCCGGCCGCGCAGATAGGTGTAGCAATAACGGGATTTCGCGTTCGACTCAAGAGGAGATCCAAGACGGCCCAATAACGTTCTTTTTTCGGCCAGATTTGCCGGTTTGCTTTGTCGTCATCGCCTGCAGAACGACATCATTTTGAGCGACACGGGTGACTGTCCCGGTGTTTTGTGTTTTTCAGCATTTTGTGTTTCTCAGCACAGTTGTATTTCTCAGTACAGTTGTCGCCGTTGGAGAGGCACACCGATTCAGACAGCCTGATGAAATGTGGTTTACGGCTGTGTAGAATTTTGCTGGTGAAAACGTCGCATCAGCGGTGCGTATTTTTGTCCCAACGACTTTCTCACCCATTGCAGCAATAAAGCCTGTTGTTCTTCGCTCGAAAGCTGCCAGCGTGTGTCTGAGTTCTGTAGTTGCTGAATCAAATGCTGAAGAATAATGCCCACAGAAACTGAGATATTAAAGCTTTCGGTGAAACCGCTCATCGGAATATGGATCATCCCGTCAGCTGCGGCGATTGCAGCTTCTGATACTCCTGTGTGTTCGGTTCCGAAGACAATTGCGGTGGGCTGCTTCACATCGACTTGGTGGATGGGTGTGCTGCTGGAACAAGGAGAAGTGGCCAAGATGCGATAGCCCTTCTTGCGAAGGTTTTGAAAGCATGCTTCTTGTTGTGACGGTGCTTCAACTGCTGAACCGTCGATTTGAGTTTGATACCGGTGAAAAGTGAGCCACTTGCTGGCTCCCAATGCGACTTCACGATTTGGTCGAAATTCGTTGTAAGAATCGACGACATGCACGTCTTGTATCCCGAAGCATTCGACCGTTCTTAAGCAGGCACTCGCATTTTGGTCGTGGAAGACATTTTCTAGCAGCACCGTCAAATGGCGAGTTCGTTGCTGTAGAATCTGTTCCAGCCGCTGCAGTCGTTCCTCCATAAGGAACTGCTTTAGGTAGGTCAGTTCAGCGTCGAGCATAAATCAGTGGAACGAGGTTTAGGCGTGAAAAACGGGAGACAACGCCAGCTTGAAACGGCATCTGACTTGACGCATTGTAAACATATGCAAGGCAAGTTTTCACTGGTGCGATTGGTATCCGTCGATTTGATTTTGCGAAACGTCGAACAGGAATTTTTCTAGGCTGCCCGCTTGACAACCGGTGGAAAGGGGGCTGTTTTTGCTGGTGTTTCGTCTGGTTGATGGACAAACAAGTCCTGAGATGGAAATGGAATCGTGAAGCCATTTTCATCGAACATCAGTTTGATTTGTTCCGTAAGTTCATATTTGACATCCCAGTATTTGTGACTTTGAACCCATGGCCGTACGACAAAATTCACACTGCTATTGCCCAGTTCCGCAACGGCCACTTGTGGAGCTGGAGTGGGCAAAATATCTGGATGTTGATTCAGTAATTCAGTGAGCGCATTTTTGACTTGTTTTAAATCGTCGTTGTATCCGCAACCAACAACGAAATCGATTCGCCGTTCGGATTCGGCTGAATAATTTTGAATGGTGCCATCAGTGATTTTGTTATTGGGTACGATGATGCGAATGTTGTCCAGAGTCAGCAAAATCGTATTGAAAATCTGAATTTCAACGACAGTGCCTCGATTACCAGCGACCTCGACAAGATCTCCGACGCGAAATGGCTTAAAAAATACCAGCATGATTCCTGCTGCCAGATTTCCCAAGGATCCCTGGAGAGCCATGCCCACTGCAAATCCCATCGCGGCGAGGACAGCAGTGAGCCCGTTTGGGTCGACTCCCAGTTTGGTTAAAGAGGAAATGCAGACAACAGTCAGCAGCACCATGTAAATCAGGTTGTCGAAGAATCCCACCAGTGTTTCGTCAATTCGAGCCTTCCGAGCAGCTCGCACGATGGCTCGAGTTACCAGTTTGGCGATCCACCGTCCGATTACGAAGACCGTGATGGCCGCCAATAGATTCCAGCCATATCGATCCACCTGTTCCACGATCCATGTGACTGACGTGTGATCGACGATCCAGTCGGAAATTTGCTGGATAAACGAAGAAGTCGTTGAGGCCGTGTCTGTGGCTGGTGGAGTGGTTGGCGCTGCTTCGAAGAGATCGGTCGGCGAATTCTGGATCACTTGTGGGGGTGTTTGTCCCGTTTCGAACTGCATTTCCTAACGTCCTTTGTTCAACCGAAGTGGCAGTGAACTGCCTTTCGGCGAAATTTACCGGAAACCAAAGGGAGAGGTAAACAGCGAATTTTTGGACGGGCTTGTCAGTGGGCTGTGAGGCAATTGAGTTGCCGGTGGCTCATGCCATCAGTAATCACGATTTCGCCGCTTCGGCTGCCCATATCGTTGGCTCCAAACATCAGAACCATCTGTCTACGCAACCATTTGCAGGTGCTAAGAGTCATGATCACGGGAAGAGTCAATACAAGGACAGAGCCCGACACCTTCTCTACTCTCTGCTCTCATTTGAAACAGGCTGATCAGGCGTACGCCCCCTTTTTCGATCACTTCAACTTTAGAGGTGCCTCGTCTGAGCTTGATGTTCTTGTCAGAGTTTGAATGCTCCATCCGACGGCGTGTTGCACGATCGGCGAATCGTCGGTTCGGAGCATTTCCAGTATGGGCAGACAGTCGATTCGCATTGTATTGGCTGCGGCAATGGCCGCATTGCGAACAATAATATCGCGTCCGGTGCGTTCCAGTGGAGTCTTTCGAAACAGCGCTTTGAAGGTTGCTTCAGTCAGGTTCAAAAGTTCTGGCAGATCCAGTTCACTGACTTCTGGTCGACGATGGAAGGCTTCCACGCTGTTTGTGGGGGCAAAACGATTCCAAGGGCAAACATCTTGGCAGATATCGCAACCAAAAATCCAGTCTTGAATCTTCGGCATCAATTCTTCTGAAATCGTTTTGCTGCGTCGTTCGATTGTCAGATAGCTAATGCATCGTTCGGCGTTCAGAGTGCCTGGTTCAGGAAATGCATCCGTGGGGCATGCATCAAGGCATCGAGTACAGGTTCCACAGTGGTCGGCTTGAAACGGCTGGTCGTATTGCAGTTTGGCTGTTGTTAGGATGGCTCCGAGAAAGAACCAGCTTCCGATGCTGGGATTAATCAGCATCGTGTTTTTTCCTCGCCAACCCAGTCCTGCCAGTTGCGCGAAGTCTCGTTCTAACAGTGGAGCAGTATCGACAACCGGACGAGTGATCGCGTGAGGCAGAAGTTCTCTTAGTTTGCGGCTTAACTGCTTCAGCTTTTTCTTAAGCAGGGAATGATAGTCTTCTTGTCCCCATGCGTAGCGAGAAATTCGGCAGCCGTCATTGGTTTCGTTGCCATTGTGATAATTTAAGCCAATCGCGATGACGCTCCGAGTATCCGGAAGGACTCCATCCGGATGCGCATAAGCATCTTTGCGACGTTGCATCCAATCCATGTCGGCACAGTAACCGTTTGTCATCCATTCAAGTAACGGATGGTAGCCGGGCGGCTGAATGGCAGGAGTAATCCCACAAAGGTCAAGCTGAAGTTCTTTCGCCCACTCGTGAATTTGAGCCGTGATTTCTGCGATTGAAGTGGAAGTCACCATCAGCTTTTGTCTGTGACAGGAATCGGGTGGCCCTGAGCAAAGTTGCCGGGTGGCCCCTGGCAAAGTTGCACCTGTTTGACGGCGTTGGTTCTTACCGCTGGTTGCCGATTTCGCTTGACGTATTATGTCTCACTGGATTGCAGGACACGACAGGCTTCTTGAACATCAATGGTGCCTTCATAGATGGCTCGTCCGACAATGGCTCCAATCATTGATGGAAACTGTTGAGAAATCGCTTGCACGGCAACAATGTCGTCCATCGTGGTGACTCCACCACTGGCGATGACTGGCAGGCCCATTTCTGCCAGTCGAGCTAAGTCGCCCAGCGTTCCTTGATCAATTCCTTGCATCATTCCATCATTGGCGATGTTGGTATAGATCACAGCGGCAATCGGAACTTCGATAAACTGTGCGGCCAGCTGCATGGCATCAACAGAACTGACTTCAAGCCATCCTTCGGTTGCCACCTTGCCATCTTTGGCATCGAGCCCAAGAGCAAGTTTGTCTGGAAATTTTAAGCAGGCATCGACAAACCAATCGGGTTCTTTGAGCGCTTTTGTGCCAATGATGACTCGACTGAGTCCCAGTTCTTCGATGCACATGCGAATGCTGTCGAGCGAACGAATTCCTCCACCCATCTGGCAAGGAATTCCTGTTGCTTCCACAATTTGTTGAACGACCTTGTGGTTGACAGGAGCACCTTCACGGGCTCCGTCCAAGTCAACCAAGTGCAGCCATTCTGCTCCTTGATCTTTCCATTGCATGGCCATTTCAACGGGGGAATCTGCAAATATGGTTTCGTCGTCGTAGTTGCCCTGACGCAGGCGTACACATTTGGCATTTCGAATATCGATGGCGGGATAAAGCTGCATCACAGGGTGATCTTAAAAGGATTGTGGCGACAATCAGTGTTGTGTTGAGAGTTCACTAAAGGCTGACAAAGTTCTTCAAAATCTGCAAACCGGCGGCCTGACTTTTCTCAGGATGAAACTGAGTCGCAAACAGATTTCCTACGCGAATTGACGAAGTAAATTGTCCCCCGTAGTCAGTTTCAGTGGCGACACATGTTCGGTCGCTGGGATCGACATAGTAGCTGTGCACAAAGTACACCCACGCATTGTCGCTGATTCCTTCAAAAAGCGGGTTGCCCGTGGTTCGTATGGGCAGTTGATTCCAGCCCATGTGCGGTACTTTCAACTGCGGATCGATTTCGAACTTACGAACTCTGCCAGAAATGATCCCCAAGCCTTCATGTTGTCCGTCTTCTTCTGATGTTTCGAACAGCAGTTGCAGCCCCAAGCAAATCCCCAGCATTGGTTTTTGGCTTTGAACCACATCGTGAATACACGAAACAAGATCATGCTTGTGTAGCGCAGCAATGGCGTCTCGAAACGCGCCAACTCCTGGCAAGATCACTCGTTCGGAGCGGGCAATGACAGAAGCATCAGAAGTGATGGTTGCTTCTTGTCCGGACTTTTCGATCGCTTTTTGGACACTTCTTAGGTTGCCCATTCCGTAATCGATAATTGCAGTTTCTGGCATAAGTCTAGGTTGCCGTTTGGCAGGAATGGAATCTGACGGGCTGGTACCTTGGGTACCCGGAAGTGGAAATCAGTCGGAACGTAAAAAGAACGTCTGACTGTATCTGGATTGGGGACACAAGCAGCAAAGAATGAGATTGCTGTTTGATGAAAAGTGCGGCAGTTTTCTTACAAGTTGAAGTCGAAAGTATGAGTCTCGCCGACTTCCACTTTTCGTGTCTTCATTTCAGGAGGTAATGTGAAGGTTAAGCCTGAGCTACCAATGATGCCGACTTCATGGTTCCCTGGCAGTACTCCTTCGTTGTCTTTGTTGTACAACAAGGTGTAATTTCCATCTGCATCCGTGAACCCTCCTGACTGAGTCGCGTTTTCAAGACGAGGTGTTCCTGGTTCAGCCATGGGGTTAAAAGTCACTTGGACTCCAGCCATTGGCGAACCATTTCGAGTCACTTTTCCGTTGACATATCCAAGAGGCGGGAGTGCTGCACTGAAGGCATACCAGATTAAACCGTAGGCAAGTAGCAGAGTACCGGCGACTGCAGGGATGCCTTTTTTGGCAAAATCAATCATCGCTGCTTTGTGTTCGGCCTGACGACGTTCATCACGAGTCATCAGTTTTTCGGCGTCTGCAGATTCAGCTCGCTTTTGATCGTACTTGCGATTTAAAGCATCTGCTGCACTGCCCGAAGTCATATCAGGTTGAGCGAGTTCGGCAGCCTTCGAAGGTTTCGCACTCTTGGCTTTTTCTTTACGCCGAGTTGTGCGTTCTTTTTTCTCCGTGTGTTCCTTCATTAAGTCGGCAACAGACGGTTTGTTTACGGGTTCGCTCGGCTCGGCAGCCATCGCAGGAAGGGCCGTATTGGATCCCGATGCCAGTGTACCCATCGGGTCGAATTCTTCATCGTCCATCGGCGGGACGGGAGGAGTGGGTTCCAAAGGCAGATCAATAGGACGTTCAAGAACTGGAGCTTGAACTTGTGTTGCTGCATCTGCGGCTTCGTCTGCCGGTGTGCCTAATTCACTTTCGTTGTCATCACCCTCTTGTGTTTGTGTGATGACTTTCGGGGCTGTCGATTCCTTTGCTGTGGGAATGACAAAGGAGGTTTTGCACTTTGGGCATTTGCCCTTGGCTCCTGCTAGTTCATCTTTGACTTTCATCACGGCAGAACAGCCGTCGCAACGAACTCGAATAGTCATTAAGGAAATTCCGAATGAATCTTTGCGAAGGAAGGGGGAACCAAAAACGTAACGGCTCGGCCTGTCTTCAAGCCGAGCCGTCATCCGTGCTACGAAAATTTTGAATGCTGCCAAGCCTTATCGCATAGTGCAATAAAATGCGTCAGCAAACGCTATTAAAACTGTCCAACGTTACTGCCTTCACTGATGGAACCAAGGCGTTGCCAGACACGAAGGTCAATCGATTGGCTGACGGGTCTCGCTGATCCATCTCCCAATGCAACTTGGCAGATTTGATCATGTGATCCGCCAGCTGCTTCAAAGAACTCTTGTTTGTTTGGGGCTCGAAACGTTGAAAACATGGTTGCTGGACCGCCGAACGCCCAGCCGTCGCTTGGAATTCGTCGAGAGTCTGCAGGCGCATTTCGAAATTCGGGGCGTGTTCCTGCAAAGCGTTCGGCTTCTGAGACCATGATTGTTTGAGACGTTCCATCGGACATGTCTGCGATGCGAGTCGAACTGTTGACTCCAAAGACGCCAGCGCGAGCATTTGTTTGGTATGCCGGCCACTGAGTTAAGCTATTGGTCGCATTCAGTGCAGTGAGTTCGGCTGCTTGCAAGTTGTAAGTTGCTCGTTCACGTGCTGCACTGCCAGCGAAAGGGACAACGTCAAAGACAACTCCGGAACCTGCACAGCCAGCATAGTCGTTTCCACCGCTGGTTTGATTTGGGTCGACTCGAATCGTGAATGAAAATCGCCCTGTTGCTTCCATGGAATTTCTTCGTGATGGGCAGTAGAAGGCCTTGATTTCTTCTGCTCCTGGAGCAATGGCTCGGTCTAAGATATTCACATTTGTTGTATTACCAATCGCCAGTCTCCACGCATCAAAATTGGTGTTGGCAAAAACGTTGGCTCCTGGAAGCCAAAGATCAGCGAGGCCTGATTGTTCAATGTCTGGAAGAATGTGAAACATCCAGCTGGTACCGTGTGGAGGAATTCCATTGACCGTGCCGAGCGTTGTGGTTTCAACTTCCAGCGGGTCAACAGCGCTGACTGTGCTGCCTAAGTCGGGAACGTTTACCTGAACTCGATCCCATGCGGCAATCATGCCTGGAGGAAATGTCAAATGTTTGTCATGGTAATTGTGTAATGCTAAGCCAATTTGTTTGAGATTGTTCAGGCATTCTGTCCTGTTGGCGGCTTCACGAGCCCTTTGGACAGCAGGAAGAATCAAAGCCACCAAAATGGCGATAATGGCAATCACCACCAGTAGCTCAATCAATGTGAAGCCTCGTTTGTGAGACGTGAGTTGACGCATGGGAAGTTCCTGATTGATGAAGAGATAGGTGTATGAAAATAAGTGTGTTCACAAAAGAACGCACCATGATTCAAGTGTTAGCAAACAGCAGACCAAAATTTTAAATTCTGCTGCAACATGCCTGTTTGGTCATTTTAGTCGGTCTGACACAGGTCGCCATTCATTTCATCATGAACAACGACATTCCAAATTATTGTTGTTTTTTTCATCAAAAGACGTTGGAAGTCGGGATTTTCGTCGTTTTTCGATGAATCGATGTCAAATCGATGCTTCTTTTGAATGTTTTTGCCGTGCAAGTCGCCGCAAAATTTCTGCACCAGCCGCAAGCTGATCATCAGCCGCAGCAAAAGAAACTCGAAAATGAGTGTCTTGTGAACTAAAAACCTGTCCCGGAATGATCAGGAGGTTGTTGCGAATTGCTGCAGTGACAAATTCCGTTCCAGTACCCCAAGGCGCTTTCAAAAACAGATAGAAAGCGCCTTCGCCACCTTGGATTTCGAAATCATCCTGCAACGCGTTGACCATGAAGTCGCGTTTCTTGCGGTAGTCATCCAAATGATTCGATAGATCCATTTCCAGCGCAGACAGCCCTGCCCACTGCACAGGATGAGGGGCACAGACAAAGGTGAACTGCTGCAGCTTCATCATTTGTTGAATAACAAATGATGGGCCATGAGCATAACCGAGCCGATGGCCTGTCATCGAATGTGATTTACTAAACCCATCAATCACGATTGTCTGCGAGTTAAACTGTGCGGGACTAGGGACGTCGCTGTCGTAGCTGAAGGATCGGTAAATTTCGTCACTGATTAAAGCGATGTCGTGCTGATGGGCCAATTCCGCAAGCCCCCTCACTTCGGCTTCGCTGGCGACTGCTCCTGTTGGATTCCCCGGGCTGTTTAACAGAATCACTTTTGTACGATCTGTGATCGCCGCTTCCACTTGTTTCAGTGGAATTTTGAAGTCTGGGTAGGTGGAAATTTGAACCACTTTGCCACCAGCAAGTGTTGTCAGATGTTTGTACATGACAAACCATGGGTCAAACACAATGACTTCATCGCCCGGATTTAACATCGTACAGAGCGCCAGCATGAGTGCTCCGCTGGTGCCCGATGTGACAAACACGTCTCGGTCTTCATGCCCAAACTGTTCGTCGACTTGCTGCTTTAAAGCTTCTCGGAGTGGCGCAATTCCCTGAGTTTGACTGTAGGCGTTCTTGCCCTCTTGGACGGCCTGACACAATGCGTCTTTGACGGGTTGAGGCGTATCGAAGTGAGGTTGGCCAATACTAAGATTGATGGGATTTTCCATCGTGGCTGCAAGGTCAAAAACCTTACGAATGCCAGACGCATCAATTTGATTCAGGCGATCAGAAATCCATCGATCACTCATGATACTATCCTTTGATACGATCGGTTGTGACTCATCGATCGCAACACAAATGTCTTTACAATGAGTGGTGGCCGTCTGTTTTGAACACGACGCGTCGAAACGCTTTGAATAAAAAATAACAGATTCGGTCTGATCATGAGGATGTGTTGATCAGTGGATGTGTTGAGCAGTAGGTGTGT
>CAYTUE010000053.1:0-6171 GCA_964441085.1 uncultured Planctomycetaceae bacterium | reverse complement strand
CAGTAGGTGTGTCAAACAGTGGGGGGAAATCAACTGCTTCTGATGACTTCGAAGTTCTGTTTCAGACTTCGGTTCATTGGGACTACAAGATGGACTTGTTCCGGTGAGATCAGGCTGCTTTTTTGCGTCGAGGTCTTTTCGTGCTTGATTTGCGGGCTTTGGGCTTCGCCTTTGTTTTTATGAGTCGATATTCGATGGCATTGCCTTGCTTTCCGCAGACTTCAATAAAATTCATTGTGCGGAAGCAATAGGCCGCTTTTTGAGCCAACCAGCGAGGCATGGGGGTGGTTTTGGCCAGATCGGCGGTAGTAAACACTTCTGGGACATTGGCGTCCAGAATTTTCCACAAATCTTCCGCAGTCGTTACACTGATCGTATCTTGAACTTCAACAAGGCAGCGATCCTGAACGCTGTGCTTTCGCCGCCATGTTTTTCGCTTCGCGGGAACTCGAATTTCTTCTTGTTCCGTTAGCAAAATGTCCAGTTGTAAATTGGGATGAGGAAAAGCTGAGGTGAAGTGAACAAGCTCTCGAAAAATCCAAGGCAATGTTTCTTTGGCGGGACTGTAACGCTGACTGACCACTCGACCGTTCCGGCGTTCCTTCTTCAGCAACTTTTTGCGAGTCGCTAAAGGTTTAACCACTACGACTTGGTGACCGGCCGCAGTCAGTGTTTGAATTTTGTCTCGAATCGCCAGCAGCGACGCACATTGAATTTCAATCAAACGGTTTTGCTGATCAATCGCATCAATTCGGTAGCCGTCCAGATCCACTTCGTGCTGATTTTCATCGGCGACGTAATGCTGCTTTAACTGCTGATGGATGGATGTCGCCATGAATCACAGCGTCCCTGCTGCGGGTGATTGAAAATTGAAACGGCTGGAAACAGATAAACATATCACCGATGACCCCAATCAGACAACAGCAGCCGCTGATTGATGGAATTCGTAGCACTTTCAACAAAGAAGTGTGAACGCTGAAGATGATCGTTCAACCGGGGCCGACTGCTGCGGTCGCCAAGTCTTGATTGGCTTTCTGCAGCAACCCATTCCGTGGTTGACTGTGGTATGAGACCGTCCGCAATTCATGCAGAGACAGGCTTCGAAAACGTTTCACAGATCGCTAAGACAGCGATGGTGATCGCGAAAAGACCGGTGGCGATCAAGCAAGCGATACTGGGGATTTCTGGAAGAAAGACCCATCCAGCAAAGGTCAGAAGAAAGCCTGACCACAGCAGTCGATTTGCGATTTGTGTTGGAGACTTTAAAAGGCTACGGCGAATCAGAAAAAACAGAAGCAAGCAAACGGCCGCCCAGATCCAGCCATAAGATTTGTAAACCTGTTTGGTGTCGCGAACTTTCAGAGTCAGTCGAGGATTGCCACCCGTGCGAATGAAATGAGATTCGGTGCCTGATTCGGGGAGATCAAAATCGAGAGACAGAAGCCCAAATTGTTTTGCAGTCGAACCGATGTCGTTTTGCACATCTGCATAAAGATTGACTTCGCTGTTTTCCGCAGCCCCTTGAAAATCATTGGCTTGGTTCCCTCTTCCATTTGAAAACACCTGTTGTTGCCCTTGGATATTTTCTTGCTGCGACTGCCAGCTCTTGGTGTTGCTAGGTCCGAAGCTTGGAAACTGGCCTGCGGTATTTCCAAAGGGACTGTCTGGCATTTCAATTTGAGGCAGCAAATGACGGTTGTTGTCATCCAAGTGATTGCTTGGCAGCTCTCTTTGAGCTCTTTGACCTTCTGATTGTGATTGCATCATCAGTTGAGACCGGTTGTTGAGTGCTTGCCCAGATGGCTTTTGGACAACGGGTGGGCCACTGTTTTTGGATTTCCAGTTTGACGATCCAGCTGCTTTCTTGTTTGGCCTGCTGCCTTTCGTCATCGGCGCGTTGTTGGCCGGGACATCAGGAAGCACAAAGTGAAATCCAAGATCGTTAAGTCCTTGCTGTTCCTTAATTTGTCCCTTTTGGTTGCGAATGAAGAGATCCTTATTGTTGTCGAAATTGAATCTGTTTTGATTCAGGTCCAGTTCTTGAAGAATCATATTACCGACGGGCAAGTTCGCGTTTGGATCGGGAATGGGAGTGCGCGATCTGTTTCTGATCACGTGAGAATTGAGTCCTTTTGAAGCAGAAAAATCATCGAATTCACGAAGCAGTCGATTTCGCTCTGTCGAAGCGTTGATGCTGTTTCCTCCCAGTGAATCTAAAACTCGTTTCTGTTCGAAAAACTGTTCTTGCAAATGTTGGCTTGAAACATCGTTGTTTGAAGACTTTGCTGAATCAATCAGGTTTCGCAAATTGTCGACCGCTGATAGCAGTTCTGCATCTTCCAGATCATCTTGTTGTGCTTTAACGACATTGGTGATCTGGGGATCGTTGATCATTGATGCATGCCAAGTGGCTGGTGTAAAGACCTTTAACGTGTTGCGAGCAACGGAGATTCCGTAGTCTGGGTTGTCTCGAAATTCAGGAAACACGGGCAGTGGTAAGTTAATGGACTGGCCGTTGAGATTCGTGGGTTTGATTTGAAGTTGGCCTGCCAACAAAAATTCCACGTTAAAGACTGTGGCCATGCGACCTGATTGAGGAATTGGAATTAAGGAATGCAATTGGCCATCGATTTCTTGCAGCACAATGCGACTGGGACGGCCTTTCACCAAACAGGACAGAAAGCGTGCAGCTTCTGGAAGAACAATGGGAAGAAATTGACGACCCTCGTTTCGCACTTGCAGACAATGGTGAGATTTCCAAGAGCCATCTTCTGCGATAATGAGCCGATGGGCGGCCAGAGAAATCACGGCTGGGGTGACTTGTTCGGATTCGGGAAACGAGAGCTTCCACGAAGGAGTCTGACCGTTGGCTTGGCAGCGTTGGATGGACACCGATTGTTGCAGGAACCCGTCTGGAATGGTCGTTTTTAATTCACTGGATTCGACTTCCAGTGGTCGAGCATTGATATCTGTTAATTGCAGTAACCCAGCCGATTGATTGACAAGAACCCAATAGTGGGTCTGCCCAGAAATGATTGCTTCAGAAGAATCAGCGACTGCAAAGCGAGTATCAAAGGGGGCGATTTGGTTTTGGGCTGGGAGCGGCAATGTGGCCGTTCCCATTACAAAAAATTGATCGCTGACTGGTTGCTGCAGTCGGATCGTGTAATGGGCTTGTTCGCCGTCGATCCTCTGGTCCAGTTGTCGTAATCCAGGGATTTGAAAGTCAAAGATGTCAGCGAAAGCAGCAGGGATCGAAAACGAAAAGTCGGCACCAGCGGCTCGTGAAATTTGCCAGTTTAACGCTAACGAAAGTTCCAGTGATGTATCAGTGACATTGGTGACCAGCACCGATTCTGCCAGCAGCGATGGAGCTGATTTTCTAAGAGTCAACTGAACTTCAGTTGCTGATGAATTTGTCGATGTAAAAGAAACCGCGGGAGCAGTCGAGTTCAGTTGGCGAACTTCTGCAGAAGCTGATGTGCCTGCAGGAACTTTCTTCCAGTTGCCAGCTTGGATCGAAGAAATTTCTGATGTGTCATCTAACCAAACATGCAGTTGAGCTTGAAATTGATCCTTGGCGAATCGGCTGCCATCAGGCTGCGAAGGGCCAAGCAAGGTTTCCAGTCGTCCATTTCCTGATCGCCCGGTTTGGCCTTGAATCACTGCATTCACTGTTCCCTCACGAGCTTCTGACAGAAGGATTGTGAGTATGCGTTCCGAGCCATTTGTTTTGTCTTGTGCTTTGTTGTTCGCTTGTTGATCTGCATCAGCGATGTACCAATCGTGCATTCCATTGGCTTGCACATCAAGCACAAGGAAGTCTTTGGGCAAGGCAATGCGAAGTTGACGCACGGCTGTTCCCGTGGTGGTGGTTTGAAATCGTGTGGTCCAACGTTGTCTTTGTTGATCCACTTGAACCGCATTAACCAGATGAACCTTTCTTTGAATTGAATTTCGCTGGATTTCTAAGTCGACGATTGCCGGTTGTCGAGTGTATCGAAACGCGGCTGCGGTTCGTTTTGATTCGCTGTTGACGTGAACGGGCATTTGTACGCTTTGAGCGTCAATCTGACTGACATTTGAAAGCGAACTGACTCGAATATCAAATCCATGTTCAGCAAGTACAGCTACGGTTCCGGAATCTCGCGTGGCTCCGACGACCAATGGAATGGGAACCTGAAAATCAATCGGCTTGGAATCAATGAACGCTTTACGAAACCTTTTGATCGTAATGGTCGCTTGATTGGCAACTGGTTGTAGGAAATCCACTGTGAGTTCATTTTGATCGTTTTTGTTAACCGTTTGCCAACCGGCAAGATTGGTTCCTTCGATGGCAAGAATGCTGTCCTGTTTCGGCAGCTTGATTGTCATCTGATTGATGGTTCCCTGTCGGACAGTCACGTTAAGCGTTGATGCTGTGGAAAGCCCTTGGTCGCCAACAAGGACGGCTGATTGGGAATCAACATGAAAGAACGTGTTGCGTGCTTCTTGAGATCCTTGAGGAGCCCAGCGAATTTGAAAGGAACCTCCTGCAGCAATTGGGATCAAGACGTTTCGACCCGTTCTTCGTAGCCCGCTGACTTGATTGTTGACGGTCACTTTGAGATTGTCGGCGGGGAGTTCATAAGCGAGCGTACCGGTGGCCACGGGAAGGAATTCGAATTGCACTCGACCTGTGGAATCTTGCTTGTGCACTGTGGTTCGGAAAACGGCGTCAATGATGTGTAAACCGGTTCCCTGAATCTGAACTTGAAAACCACCATTGGCGGTGGGAGTTACCACAGCAGCTTGCGTGGCCTGACGATCTGTCGTCGAATCATCGACTGCTGAATCATTTTTTTCTGGCTCAGCAGCTTGCGTCTTTATGGTGGCGGACACCAAAGAAACATTCTGAATAGGAAGCACCACCATGGATGCTTGGTCGTCGAAAGCACGAACCACATAGCGCGCTGTGAATTCTTGCACCCACTGCTTGTTTTCGGTGGGAGTGACGTTTCCGCTTTTGTAATAAGCTGCGAGCAGTTGAGCCGTTCGATCTGAACGATCTTCTCGAAGTTTATCGGGGTGAGCTAGGCGATAGAGTTTTAAGAATTGTGCTTTGGGAAGAAACACTTTGTCGGCTAAGAGTTCTGGTTGACCAGGTTTGTAAGGAAGTACGACATCAGGCTGCAGGTGCTGAGTCTGGGAAGTTTCTTGAGCGGCCGCTTTTGCAGTCATCAACGAATTCATTGAGGTGCCGAGAAGCAATAAAATGATGGCCGACGTACGGGCTGATTTGCCTGTGTTGGTGGATCGATTCCCCAGTGGAACAAGGCGTTTGGAACCGCAGCAGTTTGCACACAGGCAGGTCAGCGTCTGGCAAATCCAGATCGTGATTCCAATGCACAGTCCGATAAAGATCCCATCGAGCATTGGCTGCCAGCGAACGGCGAGCAGAGGGACCAGGCCGGCAATCATCAAGAACATGAAACAGGAAAAAATGAACCGATTGATGAGTGTTGCTTTGTTGAAGAAAAGACACAGCAGCACCATGATCGCGGCTGCTATGATTAGAAATGCTTGGCGAACCTGAGCTGACTGAAGTTGTACGGGAAGCGATTGGTTTGTTGCTTTGGAATTAATGGAATGAAATTCCGCGGCTAAAAAATGATCAGGGTTTGCAATGCCTGCTTTCACAGACAGGACAGCTAAATTGCGGTCGCTGCGAATCAGATTTTGTTGAGCATTGTTGTTTAGTTGATCATTGTTGTTTAACTGTTGAAGGGGGACAATCTGCCTCGACCGATCCACAGCAGACGGTTGTCGTGCGTTCGGATCAAAAAGACCATCGATGAGAAGATCTGTTGACGGTGAGTTCCCTTGATTTTGACTGAGACCACGATTGGGAGCCAGTTCTTCACTACGCTCCCTGTCAACATCGTTGTTATCAAACCCGCCACTGTCTCCAAATTCACCACCGCCCCCAAATCCGCCACTAAAGCTACCACCACCAAAGCTACCACCCGGCTGAGCAGGCCTTGGAATTTGAGGTGCGTTTGGTTCCAGAATTTGCGCCTGCTCTGTCACAGGTTGCTCGGCTGCTGGGACGGAGGTTGAATCTGCAACAGCTGGATTTTTTTCTGCCTGAAACATGGGCAAAAGGACAGGTCTGCTGAGTGTCAGCATGAC
>CAYTUE010000052.1:24051-27936 GCA_964441085.1 uncultured Planctomycetaceae bacterium | reverse complement strand
TTCAACCGCGGACGCTCCTTAGCCCAGCACGGTTGCTTTTCTGAGCCTTGGCTTTTCTAAGCCTTGGCTTTGCTGGTTTCGATTTGCGACAACTCCGCCGCCGCAAATCGAAACAGCAGCAGTCCGCACAAATCTGATCGAACTGACGCAGGCCCGAGCCTGTTGGCTGCGGCCTGTCTTTTCCGATTGAACTGGGGCTACTTGATTCGCAAGACTGTCCGGGAATCTGGTCGTGGGCGGAAGTCGTCTATGGCGTTTTCGATGAAATGTTGTTTACGGCACAATGCCCAAGAACGATTTCTTGGGCATTGATTTCAACCGAAGTGCGGTCTTATGGGCTCACAGCTTTCACTTTGTCGGCACTGGATTCTGCCGACTTCCCATCCGCATCCACCTTGTTCAATGCCTGAAGGTATGCCACCGCAGCCGCTTCAATGACGTCTGTACTGACTCCCTTGCCGTGGTAATGACGTCCCGCTGCGTTGATGGTAACTCGCACTTCCCCCATCGCGTCTTTGCCTTCGGACACGCTGTTGACTTGGAAGTCTTCCAAGCGAGCTTCCAAATCCATCACTCGTTCCAACGCCTTAAATACTGCGTCAATGGGACCATCTCCGATGGCTGCATCGCATGTCACATCTTGACCGTCGCACTGAAGTTCCAACGTCGCTGTTGGGATTGCATTGGAACCAGCTGAAGTATGAAAACTCACAAGCTTCCAGCGAGCTGGCACGTCGTCTGAACGAGATTCAATTAACGCAATAATGTCCGAATCGTAGACTTCCTTCTTCTTATCTGCCAAGGCGATGAAGGCTTGAAAAGCGGTTTGCAAATCCTCGTCATTCAAATCAAAGCCCAATTCGGTGACTCGATCCTTAAATGCGTGGCGACCACTGTGTTTTCCCAACACCAAGTTCTGTCCCGTGTAACCAACATCAGCAGGTCGCATAATTTCATACGTGGTGCGTTCCTGAAGCATTCCGTGTTGGTGAATTCCTGCTTCATGAGCAAACGCATTTTGCCCAACAATCGCCTTATTACGTTGCACCTTCATTCCCGTGATTGATGACACCAGTTGGCTGGTCGGGAACAATCGTTCTGTGCGAATATTGGTTTGCACTTTGTAGTAGTCGGCTCGAGTTCGCAAAGCCATCACGACTTCTTCCAAGGCCGCGTTGCCCGCTCGTTCGCCAAGTCCGTTCACTGTGCATTCGATTTGTCGAGCGCCCGCTTCGACGGCCGACAAACTATTGGCAACCGCCAGTCCCAAATCGTTATGGCAATGAGTACTAATGATGGCTTGGTCGATGTTCGACACCTGTTCTTTTAACGTGCGAATCACCTTGAAATAGTGATTAGGAGTCGCATAGCCCACGGTATCGGGAATATTCACTGTGGTGGCTCCTGCTGCGATTGTCTTTTCAACCACTTCGCAAAGGAAATCCAGTTCTGTTCGAGCCGCATCTTCAGGGCTGAATTCCACATCGTCTGTAAATTCTTTGGCATCCTTTACCGAAGAAACAGCTCGTTCGATAATCTGATTCTTATCCATCTTCAACTTGTGTTCCCGATGAATGGCGCTGGTTGCCAAGAACACATGGATGCGTCGATTGGCCGCACCCGCCAATGCTGCCTTTGCCTTGGCGATGTCTTCGTCACGGCTGCGAGCCAACGCGCAAACTGTGGTTTGATCTCCAAATCGTTCCGAAATCAGTTTCACCGCTTCGAAGTCGCCCGGCGATGCAATGGGAAACCCAGCTTCCATGACATCCACACCTAACTGCACGAGAGCATTCGCAACGTCCAGCTTTTCTCGAGTATTCATGCTACAGCCGGGAGACTGTTCGCCGTCACGCAACGTGGTATCAAAAATAATGATCTGATCTGAAGACATGGATAGGAAACTCCGATTGATGCGAATCGTGATTCGCTGCGATATGTGTCCCTGAAATTTCAGTTACAGCGTCAGGACATAAAAAAACCCTGAGGCAGACACCTCAGGGAAATTTTAAAACTGGCAAAGCAGTGGACGTACCCGAGGCGAACTTCAGCAAAGAAGTAGAAGGAGGCCAAGAGATAAGTTTTGCTTGCTCATGTCCGAAGGCTACACACTATGCACTTCAGGTCAACCCCAGTTGTCGTGTTACCCGCCACTTACTTTCAATCTGATTTCGCTGGGATGTCAGGTTGCCACGCCGATGGAAGCCCAGTCAGAAAAATTTTGTGCCCATTCAATCGCAGATTTCCGACCGATTCCCGTGCGGCATTTGGTTCTCAGTGCATCAAAACAAGGCTTCGAATTGACTCAACGGCCACAGCAGTCTCAGTTTTCCTGCTTTGGCACTCGACGTTCATCCCATATTTGACGTAATCTGCGTTGCGAAACCCCGCCTTAGAACCCAACAGAAAATTCATGAATATGTGCTTTCGTCAATTCGTCAGTGTCCTTGTTTTACTGATCTGCCTTTTGCCGCACGTGACTACCACAGCAAGTCAGCAGGCAGATTCACAGACTGCTCCCGCCAAAAAAGAAACGGCTCAGCCACCTGTAAAGGAATTGACAGACTACGAACTCATGTCGTTGTTTGTCGACGCGTTTCAACAAATTGAAACAAACTATGTGCGAGACATTGATCGGCGTTTGCTTGTAGAAGCAGCGATTGATGGCATGGTTTCGGAACTTGACCAATACAGCAGCTTTGTGCCTCCCAAAGAACGAGCTCGCTTTGATCGCGTGTTGAGTCAAGAATTTGGCGGCATTGGAATTCAAGTGAACATTCGTAACGACCGTTTGATCGTCGTGAGTCCGACTCCAGGAACACCCGCGTACGACGCTGGCATTTTGCCCGGTGATGTGATCACTCGTATCGGAGACACGGATATGAAAGGCAAAACGATTAATGCGGCCATTCGTGAAATGCAGGGACCAATTGGCCAAGTGGTTGATCTTGTCATCCTTCGACCAGGGCAAAAGGAACTGATCGAAATGTCGCTCACTCGGCAACTGATCACGGTGAAATCAATTCGAGGACACGAATACAACGACGACGACACATGGAACTACTGGGTGAGTGAAGAGCCCAAAATTGCCTATGTTCGATTGGCTAGCTTTAGCCGACACTCTGCCGAGGAACTGGAAGAAGTGCTACGAACCTTGGTCAGTCTGAAGATGGAAGGGCTTGTTCTGGATCTGCGTTTTAATCCTGGTGGACTGTTAGAAGCCGCCATTGAAATGGCCGACCTGTTTCTGAAGTCTGGAAATATTGTGAGTGTTCGAGGTCGTAATGTTCCAGAAAAGTCATGGGACGCTCGCCGTAAAGAAACTCTGCCTGACTTTCCCATGGCAGTTTTGATCAACGGCTACAGCGCGTCTGCGAGCGAAGTGTTAAGTGCCTGTTTGCAAGACAACAAGCGAGCCACCATTGTCGGAGAACGCACATGGGGCAAAGGCAGTGTGCAAAATGTGATTCGAATCGATGATGGGAAAAGTATCTTGAAGCTAACGACTGCCAGCTATCACCGGCCCAGCGGCGTCAACATTCATCGTTTCAAAGAAATGGGGCCTGATGACACGTGGGGAGTTCTTCCCGACGAAGATTTTGAAATCCCATATAGCCGAAAACAATGGGTCGCATGGTCAGTCGATCGAGCCAACCGAGATGTTGTGAAGCGACGAGGTTCGATTGAATCCTATCAACAGCAAACCAAGGATGAGCAGGACGAACGGCCGAATCATGCAGAAGAAAAGAATGCGGATCTTGATCCTGATACCGATACTAAAACGCCCGCAGAACCTTTTGCTGACACTCAACTGACAGCGGCGATCAGCGAAATCAAATCTCAACTCAGTCAACTTGATGACGACCTTGATGACAACGACAACGA
>CAYTUE010000052.1:13792-23951 GCA_964441085.1 uncultured Planctomycetaceae bacterium | reverse complement strand
GTGATGAGTAACCACAGTGGTGTTTCCAGCCAACGCTGAAAGATTGGCTGGAAACACACTCACACCCGTTCGTTACTGAAAGTACTCGTGATCCGCGTTTCCGCCACTGAGCACATATGACAGCAAGTCCATGACTTCGTCTTCGGTCAGCTTCGAAAACAGTCCCTTTGGCATCGCGGAAATTTTACTCACTTCCATTTCTTCGATCTGCTTTCGGTCGATCGTGATTCGCTTATTCGGGTCAGCAAGATCTGTATTAACGATGATGCGATCTCCACCAAGGTTCACAACAACTCCTGTGATGATTTTGCCAGCTGTGGTTTCGATGATCACAGATGAAAACTGGTCGTTAATCACTTTGCTGGGATTGATGACTTGATCAATCAAGTCGTGAGCCGAATAGCGACGTCCGGCTGATGTCAGGTCTGGTCCCGTCATGCCACCTTGGTCACCAAAGCGATGGCAGGCATAGCATCCGGCAGCAGCAAACATTTTTTGCCCGTTGGCAAAGTTGCGGGAGGTGAGTTTTGTTTTTGAGGCGGCGGAAAGTTCGTTTAAGGTCCACTCACGAGTTTCTCGACCTTCAAACACAGCCCCTAAATTTTCGAGGACAGACTTCTTTTCTGGCTTACGGTTTAAAACGTCTGCAAGTTTGACGGTGTCTTCTTTGCTCAAAGAAGCAACGGCATCATTGCGGATGAATTCGATAAACTTGGCAAAGCTGGCTCCACCTCGGTAATTGGTCGCCTTTAAGAACCATTCAAAGTAGGCAGTCTGAAGTTCCGTCGTCCAGCCTGTGGTCAGCATGCGAATTGATCTCGCATAGTGCATTTGTTCTTCTTGAGTCGGAGCCGCTTCAATCAATGCCATTGCTTTTGCCGCAACTGTGGGAGACTGAAGGTAAGCCAGAGTTTCGCAGAGTAGCCAGTTTTGGGCTGCCGTTTTCGCTGGGAAGTGCTGATCCAAGTTTTCAACCAATTTGGCTTTGAGATCCGCTTCCGGAATGCCAAAACGATTTAAAATAAGCTGTACGGTTCGGTACAACGCAAGTTCATGTTCTGGCGGCAGACTGGCTACGTCGATCGAAATCAACGATGTGAGCATACGGTCACGTAAGTTGGAATCGATTGGCGGGCTATTCGCTTTGCGGTGTTCTGGACAAACTCCAGCGACTCGAGACAACGCTAAGAAAGCCGTAATTTGAGTGACAGCATCTGATTCAGAAAACGCTTTTTCTGACCATGTTTCGTGAGGCTGATGTTCAATGGCTGTGCGAGCTGCAAAACGGATAAACCGATCTGTGTGGTTCAAATAAGGCCATGCTGTCGTGACAGCTTCTGGGTTTTGCTGACCATGAAACGCTTCTAGCATATGCCGAGTGTTTCGAGCTTCGCTTTTCGATGGCTCCATTGACACAGGAGCAGTGGATTCGTCGCCCACATAGCTGACTCGGTACAACCCAGATTGAACTCGACGACCACCGATCGTGAAGTACATTGCCCCATCAGCAGGATTGATAATGGCATCAGTGATGGGTAAAGGCGCCCCCGTCACAAATTCTTCTTTGGTGGCTTTGTAGGTTGAACCATCAGGCTCCAAATGGACGGCGTACAGCTTGCCCCAACTCCAGTCTAAAGCAAAGAATGCATCTTGATACTTCGCTGGAAATTTGGCCCCATAGCCAAACGTGGTTCCTGTTGGAGATCCAGGGCCGATATCGAGCGAGGCTGGCATATTGTCTGCATAAAACGGCATGCGTTTGCCAGCGCCGTTCCGCCAACCGTACTCACTTCCACTGGTCACGTGGCAAATGCGAGTCGGTCGGTACCACGGCGTGTTGAAGTCGTATTCCATGTCGGCGTCGTAGGTAAACAGTTCGCCGTCTTTGTTCACTGCTGCGTCAAAGATGTTTCGGTATCCAGAACTGTAGGCTTCCAATGTTTTGGATTCAGGGGTGTACTTGTAAATGATTCCACCAGGAGCCAACACGCCTCGATTGTGCCCACGGCCATCGGGCAGACTCGGAAGCAGGTGATCTTCGCCCCAAACTTGAACGACGGGAGACGTGTCTGCCATTGGCGCCGGCAGGGAATTATTACCGTTGATCCAGTAGAAGCCGGTACCATCGGCCGTTGCAACCAAAGCATGAGACCCATGGTCGCCGCCACAGTGAATCCTTTGAATCATTTCCGACTTGTCAAGTTGACCATCGCCATCGGTGTCGGTGAGCTTATAAAGTCCAGAGGGAATCTCTTTGACATAGTCGCTGACACTCACATACAAAGCATCATCGAACCAAAGCATTCCATTCACAGCTCGAATGGCCACGTCGATTGGTTTCACATCTTCCGCTGTAACGGCAGATCCATCCTTGGGCAGAGTCACCTGATACAGGCCACCAAACTGGTCGCTAACAATCAGCCCCCCTTTGTTGTCGCTGCAAAGATTAATCCATGATCCCTGCTTGCTGCCAGGAACCGAATACAACAGCTCGACCTTGAAATCCTTCGCGGCAGTGATTCGGTCGATTGGAGTCGCCTTGTTGTCGTTAACAACTGTGCCGGGCTGAGGTTTCTCTTGTGGACCACCGTGGACCTGAGCTGCAATGCCGAAGGCAAAGCAAAGGTAGGTTGTGGAAAGAAAGGCAAGGGGGATTCGGCGAAATAGAAGAATTGAAGGCATGGAAGGATCGAGGCCTAGCAGAAGGTGAGTGGGAGGATTTCTGCACAGGATGTTACCCTGAATGGAAAATCGAAGCGACCGTCTGTTGGGCATTTTGGTTTCAAAGACTCAGCAGCAGTGCAATTAGGAGGGCTGGACAAGAAATGAGCCGCTCTTCAAATCAAGCCTGTACTCTGTCTCATTCGTGTCACACATGTTGATTCGCACTCAGACGTAAGCAGGTATGCACAATATCGCAGTCAGACTGGCATCAAAAAAACAACTGCCCTGATCGCGTCTTTCCGCAAAGCGGAAGGAGCATGACGGCTGAGTTCACTGCTGAAATGTCACTTAAGTTCACATCAAAATGTGAATGCAGCCAAATCTGAATCGATCGAAGTTGTAAGTAATATGTAACTGAACAAAGCGGCTTTTGACACGGTTCGACCGACCGATACCATTCCTATATCATTGACTTGGTCGTTTAAGCTTAGCAATCCACTCACGATGAACTGACATCAACAAAGGTAACATGATGAGATACTCGCCTTTTAATGACTCGGCAAACTTTCGAGCTGTGGGCTTTCGAGCTGTGGGCTTTCGAACTGTAGGCTTTCGAGCGGTGGGCTTTGCCATGGCGGCTGCGATCGGATTCAGTTTGGCTGCAGCGTCTGCGAATGCTGTCCCGTTCCAGTCTGGCACAATGACTCGCGCAGAAGTCGTTCCTGTCACACCTCAGGACGCCGAATCTGAAATCGAATTTGCCGCAGACAACGAACCGGTTCTGGTCTTTGGCTTCGGCGGTTTAAATCCTCCACGAATTCAGATCTTCAAAGATGGCACAGTGAAGACGGCTGGCCGCGAAGGTTACGTTCCTGAACTGCAGTCAAAAATTTCCAAGGAAGAGCTTCAAAAGATCGTTCAATTTGCTTACGACGAAGCACGACTTTTGGATGCCACCACAGCTTTTCTAAAAGAAAAGACCAGTGGATTGCGTGTTGCAGATGGACCAACTTCGACCTTCCGTCTTCACGTGGCTGACGGAGAAAACACGGTCCAAGTTTATGCCCTGGCATTTGCATCAAGAGCGGGCGAAGTGGGTCGTGAGATGAAAACCTTGGTGAAACTTCAGAACATGTGCAACCACATTTTTTACTTGACTCAGATTGGCACTTCTGAAGAACAAGCCGCCCTTCTTTCTCAGGTGGAAGGTCAGCTCAAGAAAAAGCTGCCAAACGTGAAGTCGCTCACCATGAACGATCTCAAATACGCTTCTCGAAATATCAAGGGGAAGATTCGTGGATCATTCAGCACGACTCGTTCCATCGACGAAAAGCCTCACAACGTGGGAGCATCATTTGAGCGGGACGCGGAAGCGTCAGAATTTACGGTTAAAATTTCTAGTTCCGTCGTCCGCAAGCGTACTCGACGGCCAATTGGTGGAGGCGGCATTCAGGTCATGCCAGTAAGATAGGTTTCCACAACATCGTGTGAAATCAATGTCGTGCAAAGAGATCAAGCCGCGTTTGGGTGACCATAACGCGGCTTGTTTTTTGAATTGAAAGCTTCGCCCGGTTAACAACCTCGGATTTTTGTGTGCCTTTTTGATACTCGGCGACAAATCAGGTGGGTGAAAACGGACATGAGATTCAAGAAGAACAACAAACTGCGAAGAGGGATACCGTTGGGGAGATCAACGTGGTCGCGTAGCCGACACGGTAAATGGTGTTTGGTGGTCGCGTTCGGCAAGACGGCTACTTCGCAAACGTGACCATGTCCCAATGACTTCAAACGCAGATCTGAGCCTTCGGTAAAGATTGTCCTAGGTTTACAGCCAATGGACTTCGCCGCTTTTAAGACTGTACGTCGCAGATTCGACCTTGGCGTGGCTGAGCCCTTTTCCTTTTAGCTTTTTGCGAAGGGCTGCGGCCTGTCCCTTGGCGTTCTTTTCCACAGCTTGCTGAAGATCCTTTTCAGAACGAATTGTTTCCTTGATCTTGCCCACAAGATCACAGAGTTCTGAAGGAGCATCTGCTGGTGGATTGATTGCCGCACCAACAGCCCCACAACTTTCGTGGCCAAGCACAACGACCAGTTCGGTGCGAATATACTGGACGGCATACTGGATACTTCCAATCACATCGCTGTCGGCGATATTTCCAGCAACACGAGCAACGAAAATGTCGCCGATGCCTTGATCGAACAATAATTCAGGTGCCACCCGAGAATCCGCACAAGTTAAAACCACAGCAAATGGCCATTGACCGCTTCCTGTTTCCAACCGACGGCGGCGAGTTGTGTTTGGACGATCGGCCAACTCAGCGACATAGCGATCGTTTCCATTTTTCAGCAACTGAAGTGCGGTCTGGTGTGAAATTTCGTTTGTCTTTCCAGCCATGGTCTTTTCAATCTAAAAAGAGTGTCTTTTGCGGGCAGAGATGTTTGGTCGGACTCGCTAGGTTTGGGTGTTTCATGACTCACCCAAATTCTCACAAGTCCAACGGCAGGTTCAGCGAAGATCGACACTGCTCGAACGCCAACACAATTTACAACGAATGGCTGGTTATTGGAAGTGTTTGCCGCATCGTTTGCCATGTCCTAATCAGTGATTCTGAACTTCCATTCCAATGGATTTGGCAATTCGAAATTGGCGAATTCTAAGTGGATGACTCGCCGGCTGGTTGGTTTTTCCATTGGTGACGATGCATGCAGTAGCAATGGTCGCATCAGCACGATTCCTCCCGCTGGAACTTCGCAAATTTGTTCTTCGACTTGTGTTTGCTGAGATTCCAATTCTGCCGCATTGAGTTTTTGCAGGCGATGAGTTCCGGGAAGCACTTTGAGTGCTCCATTTTCCACTGTGCAATCATCCAAATGCAGGCGGACGGCAAGAATGTTCTGCATGATTTCAACGGGTGGCTGAACGCAGGCAACGCCCGCCTTTTTTGTCCACGACCCAAATCCACTCACATCACACCGTTCTCGCACGGCAATGGAGAGATCCTGATGCCAAAACACGCCCCAGTTTGCAGTCTGAGTTTTGTCAAACAGGGTAGATCGAACAACAAAGGAGCGAGCGCCGATGACACTTTCCACAAGTTGTCGGATGCGCGGGTGCCTTGCAAGTTCGGCTGTTTCGGGAATGACATCGGTGAGATTTCTTAGCCCGTACGTCCCGCCGCGATTGGAAACATTTTCTGCGTTGCCGACGCTGCGAGCTTGATCAACAAGCGAACAAAACCGATCCACAACATCCAAGCTGACCACGTCAGGCACGACGGCAAATCCATGTCGTGCCACCATGCTTGCAACATCAGTATCAGCAAAGGAAGTCATGTCGACTTGATATCCAATTTGATTTGTGTTCGCCAAAACAAGTCTGTTTGAAATGTCTGATCCTTACGAATTTTAAAGGATCTTCTTTCCGTGAATCATAACATACTGGAAGGCAAAAACGGACCGGGAACGTGTGATCAAATGGATCGACGCCTTGTGATGAGTGCTAATGCTCACTACCAGCGGCTGCTTTGCCAGCTCGAATTTGCTGAGAGGCAGCGGCCACGGTTTCAGTGAATACTTTCACGTCGGCTTCTGTGTTGTATGCAGCAAAGCTGGCTCGAGTTGTTCCAGACACCTTCAATAGATCATGCAACGGCATGGTACAATGGTGACCGTGTCGAGTAAAAATGTTTTGACGGTCGAGTAACGCAGCAAGATCTTCTGGATGAACTTCATCAATCCGGAAGCTCACGATGGCTCCTCGGTGAGAATCATCTGGACCGTAAATTTTCAACCCTTCAATTTGGTTTAACTGACTGATGGCAAGTTTTAGCAAGTGCTGTTCATGAGCGTGAATTGTTTCGATTCCGTATTGCTGAATCCATTCGATTGCAGTTCCTAAGGCAATCGCCTGAACAATGGGCAATGTGCCCGCTTCAAACTTTGATGGAGCAGCCGCCCACGTCGAATGGTCGTCGTAAACTCGATCGATCATATGCCCGCCAAACAAAATCGGATCGGTTTGATCAAGCAATTCCGCCTTGCCATACAGGACTCCCACTCCTGTGGGACCATACATTTTGTGCCCAGAAAACACGAGGAAGTCGATGTCGTCGGCAATGACATCGGTTGGCAGATGAGGGACGCTTTGAGCACCATCGACAACAATAATGGCTCCCACAGCATGAGCCGCTTTAGCAAGCTGAGCAATGGGGTTAACGGTCCCCAATACGTTTGACATTCCGGTGACTGCGACGACTTTGGTCCGGTCTGTGAGTACTGAAGACAGTTGAGATAAATCTAGCCGTCCATCGTCCGTCATCGGAATGAATTTCAGCTTGGCCTGTCGTTGAGCGGCCACTTGCTGCCAAGGCACCAGATTGGCGTGGTGTTCCATGTGAGTGATCAGAATTTCGTCGCCGGGTTGCAGATGCCGACCTCCCCAGCCAAATGCGATCATGTTTAATGTCGCCGTGGAACCAGGAGTAAACGCAATTTCTTGAGCTGACTTTGCGTTCAGGAGATTGGCGATGGTTTGTCGAGATGCTTCTAATTCTTCGTCAATTCGAGCACCAAAACGGTATCGGCCTCGATAAGCATTCGCAAAATACTGTTCTTGAACTTCTCGCTCTTTATCGATCACGCACGACGGCTTTTGAGCGGACGCTCCACTGTCTAAATAAACAGGACTTCCGCCGTCTTCAAACACTTGATTCAAGATGGGAAATTGAGACCGCACTTCGTCGACATCAAATGCCTTGGAGGGCGGCGAATCCGCAGACAAGGCGTTTGCCTTCAATGAGCCACCCGCTGCTGCATCCGCGATCGTGGTGTCATTGTCAGAAATCAAATGTGATGTTTTCACGGCATGTTGCAAAGCCACATCTTTGATACGGTTCACCATTCCCTGCAGTCCATTTTGGCGTTGCGGGCTGATGTATTTTTGAATCTTTAAGCGTTCGAATACGTCGGTGATAGAAAACTCAAGCACTTCGGATGCGCGCTTGCCGTTGTACGAAGCCAGTAAAACGGTAATGAGTCCTCGCACAATTTCTGCGTCGCTATCAGCAAGAAATTGAATGACAGGATTGGCTTCCGAAGAATCGACTTCAGCAGTCATCCACACCTGAGACTGGCAACCATGGACTAAATCTTCGTCTCGCTTTTGCTGTGGTTCAAACCGCGGTAAGTCAAATCCCAGTTCAAGCAAATACTGAGACTGATCGCGTTCATCCAGTGATTCAAATTCTTCGAAGATTTCTTCTGTGCTGATGAACATGATAGGCGGAAACTCAGGTGAGGAAATTCAGTGGCAGCAAACAGTTTCAGACAACGAGCTAGCCGTTACAGGATCTCGAGAGTCGGAGCAGCCTTGACCGTTACCACTGATTTGGCGACTTGCATGGCAACAGACTGGCACATTTCTAGTAATGATTCTTTGGCTGGATTTTCAGTGGTGAGCAGCTGCATCATTTTGCCCGCATCTGCATGCTCTCGAATACATGCGTCAATCGGGACTTCGCCAAGAAACGGTAGCTTCAATTCTTCTGCCACTTTTTTGGCTCCACCACGCCCAAAGACATCTCCCGTCATATTTTCCACCACACCAAGAACAGGCACGTTCACCTTCTGATACATGTCGACTGCTTTGACAGCATCCAGCAGGGCGACCTGCTGAGGCGTACAGACAATGACTGCTCCTGCTAATCCGATTTGCTGAGACAGCGTTAAAGAAACGTCTCCTGTACCGGGGGGGAGATCGATGATCAGATAGTCGAGTTCGTCCCACGCGGTTTGTTGCAAAAACTGAGTCAGCGCTTTGTGAAGCATGGGGCCTCGCCAAACAACGGATTGACCTTCTTCGATAAAGAAACCCATCGACATCAGCTTCAAGCCATCGACATCAATCGGTGTCATTCGCATGAACTTATTGCCATCGCCACCCACGTGTTCTGTGGCTGCTGGTTGCCCTTTGGCTCCTAGCATGTGAGGAATACTGGGGCCGTAGACGTCGGCGTCCATCAGGCCCACTTTGGCTCCTAAAGAATGCAATCCACAAGCAAGTGCAGCTGCAACCGTGCTCTTGCCAACTCCTCCCTTTCCGCTTCCCACGGCAATCACATTGCGGACATTCAATCCGATGCGGCCTCCCGAATCTTTTCCCTTTACCTTGACGGTAAAGGCGACATCAAGTGCTCCTGCAGATTCCACCTTTGCCGTCACGCCCTCTTTGATCGTTGCGGCAAGGCTGTCTTGATTGGGGTAGGCCGGAGTGGGCAGTTCAACGTGAATTGTTGTTGTGTCACCATCCTGAACGACATCGGTCAACATGTTGAGGTCGCTTAGACTTCGACCAATCACGGGATCGACAACATCACTGGCAGCGGCACGAATCTGATCTACGATGGACATGATCTGACGATAACTTCAACAGGTTCGGGATAGAATTGTTGAAGTAATCGTATGCGCCTAAGCCTCAGGATCAACTTGACGGCCAGCGGTTCCCGGTTGATTCGTTGATTCGGGATTCAAATGCCGTCTGACGAAAAACTCGAATTCTGAGTGAATTTACACTCAGAATCCGATTGTAATTCGCTGCTGGATGCTACTGCCGTCTGCGAGTGATCATTCGGCGAACGGGCACAATTTCATCGGCGGTAAGATGTTTGGCTTGCGATCCTTCGTGGAAAAACGCTTGTTTTAATTCAATGGCTTCCCACTGTGAAATGGTGGCTGTCTGGTCGAATTGTCCAGAGGCTTGTTGAATAACCGGAGCAGTTGCTTGACTTTCTACACCAACATTCATTCCAGTTTGCAACGCGACTGGTCGCAGTTCAACATTTCG
This sequence comes from uncultured Planctomycetaceae bacterium, assembly GCA_964441085.1. Lineage (GTDB taxonomy): Bacteria > Planctomycetota > Planctomycetia > Planctomycetales > Planctomycetaceae > Fuerstiella. Next base: position 14,446 of record CAYTUE010000052.1, on the reverse strand, counting down.
CTCAGCGTGTGCTGAGGATGCAAAGCTTGAATTTTCCGGGAACCACAAGCTTGACTGAGGTGATTCAGCTTCCAGTGGGAGAGACCCTGCTGGTTGAGTACTTTTGAGGTCGTCAAACGGACTGATCGGATTGCTGATTTCAGGTTTTGAACCGGGCCCTGTGGGCTGCTGTGTGGAATCGATTGCTGGAACGGGTGGCCCCTTCAGAAACTGGGTTTCTGATTTGCTTGTCGCAGAGTCTTGTTGGTCGCCGTGAAAATGTCGATGATTTGGTCGTGATGGTACGGGGGGCACAGCGGCAGGATTCGCTATGGAGTGAGGGGGGCTATCAAAGTGCCGAATCGATTCTTCACAGCCGCACCCACATGATTGGCACGGAATTTTAGACTGACCACTGTGAGCATTATTGCTGTGAACACTGCCACAGGCACAGGGGACTGCGATGTTCACAACTGAAGATCGTGAGTGACGTGTGAGTCGAGATTTTGGCTGACGGGCTGGCTGAGAATGTGTTTCCCAACGCCACGGCCACTGCCAGACCCAGCCTTGCTGTTGGTTGGTTTTGGGTGCTCGAAACTTTTGTGAATACACTGCCCGTGGCTGACGGTAGGCAGCTTGAGGCTGACAGACTGGCTGTTGAAGAACAGTTGGCGT
>CAYTUE010000052.1:6623-13692 GCA_964441085.1 uncultured Planctomycetaceae bacterium | reverse complement strand
GCACAGTAGGGGCTGGCAAAACGGGGAGCTTGCTCAATGGTGTGGCAACCGCCAAGGTTGTAGCCGCTGAGCAAACCGGGATGTTGAGACCGTGGAGTCGCTAGGTCGTCATGAAAAGAACGATACTGCGGTAGACAATTTGTAGCTGAATTCGCCGCTGAGCCTGGTCTCTGTCCAAAACTTCCCGTCGAGCAACACTGAGGCCCGATTGGGTTGCACAGAAAACCTGGGATGCAACAACCAGAACTCAATCCACACGCAGTTAATAACAGTAGAACGCGAACGTTCATGTTTTCCACCTTCACAGCACAATTTGAATGCGCGACATCCCCTCTGATACCAATACATTGGTTCTTCGGATGTTAAGGTGGGTGAACTTTAACGATTGTTCCGATTTGTGAAGAAGGTCTGACTCAGCCAGCTTAAAGAGCCAGACACATACGAAGTCGTCTTCTTCAAGACTGTATTTGACCTTCATTGGTCAACCAAAATCGGCGCATAAAAAAAGAGAAGCCAGCCCTCCTTGGCATCGTTCTCTTTAGTCGCCGGCAAGCTGCCATCCATGGCGTTCGTGATCCAGCGAGGGCGAACAATATGACGTTTTGAATTTTGTGTAAACCCTGATTTGTCACTTTGTGGCATGCAGACCAAATTCATAAAAGAAGTTGTTCTGCATGCTTGTTGATTTGACTTTAAGGTGAGAACTTCTTGCCAGAAAAACGCTGGCATGAAGGTGCGAAACATCACGCACTGATTGACTTTTCGGCCGTGATCAATTCGGCCGTGATCAAACAGTTTGCACAGCTGGCACTGGCGAATAAAAGGCGGCTGCCGAAACTCAATTTTCTTTCGATCTTTACGACCTGACACAAACGTCAGTTTGCCATATTTTGAATTCAACGGGTGCTTAAAACCGAGATTGGTTTCGAGGTGGGTTGCGCCACACTTGAGGCAAACGGCTGCGGTCGATATTCGAACGGTCCAACGGCCTGAGTGGCTGAGATGGGAACAGTCGAGGAACTTGCAACGCTGGCACGGGCCCGGCATTCAGTTGGTTTAACGGTTGCAAAAAGAGTCGCAGGTTTTCGTCCAGTTGTCCAAGCACTTTGGCGTTGGGTTGAGGACGCGATGTTGTGCCTCGCACTTCAATCTTTGTCCAACGTGTAAAGAGTTCATTCAGCAGTGGCAGAGTGAGACCTCGTCGTCGAGGTGGCTGAGAATACAAATCTAAATCCAACGATCCTTCAAAGCCGACGTCACCCTGACCGCGAAAACTGATTTCTTCGCCAACCAGTTCGATGTGGTTCATCTTAAACAGCTCGTCCCGCACATCGAATTTCACCAAAGCGTAGGTAAATGCTGTCAAATTTTGGACGTTCGGATTCAGTTGAGTTAACGCTCCCAAGACCTTGACCATCACAGGCAATTCATAAAGTGATGCCGGGCTGATGCGAAGTTCTCCCTTACCTTCCACGTCGGCTGGATCATCTCCAAAGCCCGACAAGGAAATCCATGCCGTCACAACGCCTCGAAGATTACCTTGATCGGGAATGTGCAAAGCCGCGTATGATTCCAGCTTCGCATTTTCCACTTCGCTGAAAAATCTGTAGCTGCCTTCTTCTCGCAAATCCACGACAGCATCCAGCAACACATTGCCTCCGTATGCCTTGGCGTTAATCCGTCGTTCTTTGGGAACGCTGGCTCGATCTTGGTTCGGTTCGAAAAGGCGGCGTGCTCCTAAGACCAATTCGATATCGTTGACACTGTAAGGGCCTTCAATATCCGTGAAGGGCATTTCCAAGGTCACAGCGGTGTCCAAGCGAATCCGACCCGAATTTTGAAGGTGAAAACCGTCCCAAACTCCCTGAGCCGTCAAACGGCCGTTGACTTCGCTGACATCCAGCCCGGCACCCACCGTACAGTTGTTCAAATCCATCGTCATGTTCCAAGACGATGTCGGGTTTTTCTGTCCATTAATATCGCCTCGAAAATCAAGTTCAGAATCCACAACACTGACAGTGCCTTGGTTGTGCATTCGAGACAATGATTCTTGCCATGAGTCTGGCAAGGCCGTTCGCAGGTCTCGATCAAGCATCAATTCCGACGCGTACAGGTCGTTTAAGTGCAACTGCCATTCTTGATTCGGCTTGGCTTCAAACCATCCATTGGCGCGTACGGGCGAATTGCCATGGGCCGCTCGAAAGGAATGAATTTCACAGCGTTGAACGCCCGCTTTGCTGGCGGTGTTCGGATCAAAGCTCACCAAGGCTTCTTCAATTTTTAGAGCATAAGGGAACGGAGCCGCTTTAATATGAGTATCGTAAATTCGCACAGGGCGATCCGCCGGGAACTTAACGATTGCGGGCGAGCCAGGTAAAGCCGTCCAATGGATCTCTGCTGTGAAATCGCAGAACCCTTCAGGATTCAGCATCGTCCAGATGGCTCTTTGTTGAGTCGACAAGGCATTAAACAAGTCTGCATCCAAGGCTGCTTCTTTTGCTTGCACTGTCAACTGCAGAACTCCTGGTGCGGGAGCCCCGCGATAGGTTCCCTCACCCGTAATGACGGCGGCATTGTGAGTGCCTTTGAGGCCTTCAAACTCCCATCGCTTTTCCGGACCACGAAAGCTTACTTTTCCGGAAAGGTTGTTGATGCGATACGGAAAGTTTTTCAGCTGCAAGGCCGCATCAAAGACATCAACCTGAGCATACGGATGAGTTGGCTGGTTCAAGCCGGGCGCTCGAACAAAAAGAAACGACCCCGTGGCCTTGCCTGTTAAATCAAGGCTATCAACAACCTTCCGTTGAGTCGTCTGAAGTGCGTTGCGGAATTGTGCATCCAGTGGAAAATCGGCAACATCCAACTGCAACTGAACTTCCCCCCGTTCTCCTGGATTTTTCATCCAGCCATTCACAACAAACGGGTGTTGATCCAAGCGACCGTCCAAATGGACATCCAGAATGACAGGATCCATGGAAATCAAAGCGTTACCAGCGGCTGCAACTTCCGTATTGCCAGTTCGTTGAACGATTCTGCCTGAAATCACGGCTGGATACTGAAACTTTTCGTAGTTGACTTCCGTTTTATGTAACTGAATGACAACCCCTTCAGGCCGCCATTTCCCATCTGCCGTGCGCACAACTCGACCTGAAGCGGAAACACTGCCTTCTGGTTCGTAAGCATCAAAAAGTCTTTGAGTCTTCACAGGAAGCATGGGACGCAGCTGGCTATTGATGGGCAAGTGTTCAATCAAAAAGTGAGCCCTTGCCGCCATGGGGTTGGCTGCCGGAAGCAATAAGTTTCCACTGAGCTTGCCTTGAGCAATCGTGGCCTGAACCAAACGGAACTCAAGATTGTCGTTGTCTTTGTAAAGCCGAGCATGCACTTGGTCTAAGCCCAGCGGTAGCGCGGCGGAAGCCATCCGACCGTCTCGAATATCAACCAGCAATTTGAAGTCTGGGATTTTCGAACCAGCGTTCGAAGCGGCTTCAAAGTCGATATCCAATGTGCCCAGAAACTGAGGAGCAATTCGCCTGTCGGTTCCCAGTTGCAAAGCGGTGCTGTTTGCCGCTGCTGTTTGAACGGTTGGGCGAGGCAACTTGCTGGCAAGCATGGAATCGATATCCGCTAGCTTGGTTCGCAAAGTGGGGTCAGCCGTGGTCGCCAATTCCATAAGCCGATGGTCGGCGGTTACGTCTTTGAGTGCTCCGCCAATATTCCATGTCTTTGCGACAAAGTCGGCGGCTCCAGAAACTTGCAATAGGCCAGCTCCCGGTAAGTCCACTGCTCCTGCAAAGTCGTAGGAATCAGCAGATTCTGGAATTGCTTGCACACTTGGGCAAGCCAATAGCAGGCGAGCTGCAGGAAACCCCGCGCCATGCTGTAGCGAAAGCTGGATCTTTGCGTCATGGATTAAAATGGCCGGCAAGGCGCCTCGAACCTTCGGCGGGTTGAACTGGTAATCTTGCCAGTTCCAACGCCCATCCTGCTGTCGTACCATCAAGATGTCTGGGTCGGTTAGCGTTACCTGTTCCAAGATTAACCGCTGATGATTCATCAACTGACCGGAATCAACGTCGAGCCGAATCTGCTTGGCTTGAAGTATGGGGCGCCGACTCTTGGCTTCAAGCATTTGCACGTCATGCAAGATAACGGCTTCGGTTCCTTGGAGTTCCGTGCGAGCGACTTCAAGAGTCAGATCGGGAGCCAGTTCGGCGAACTTTTGGACCAACTGAGTGTGAACCAAAGAATCGCTGTTTTTCCACAGGTAGACACCAGCAGAACCCGCTAGCAAAATTGCGAGCAAGCCCAACTTAATCATCCAGTTGAAAACGGGCAGATACTTCATGCGTCCATGCCGAAGTGAAATCGATTTGGTTGAACTTACGTTGATTCAATGCACAAAGTTCAGTGGCCGTGTGGGGCGACTGATTTTTTTGAAACACTTCGGCTGCCAAAGATCACAGCCAGCCAGCCGTGAACCGACAGAATCGTCAACGGAAATTCGATTGGCAAACGATACCTAACCGACCCGACAAATGCCAGATGAACCAGCAGAAACAGCAGAAATGGGCCCACTGTGATCAGCAAAATCAGTGCAGAATCACGGGGCTGACCGCGAAAAACGGTACGACAAAGCCGACTCAGACTGGCAATGACGCCAACAAAAAGCAGAAGCCAAAATCCCAGGCAAATTACGCTGCCTGCCCAGCTTCTGCTTTTTACGAAGTTTGGCACGGGCATCAAATACAGGCCTGCCTTGCGAAACCCCAATTCGATCGCTCGCCCCGGATTGTCCAACGCATATTGCACGGCTCGCTGCGAATAATGTTGGTTCATTTCGTACTCAGACATCCGGTTCATGACTTGTTCTTCATCAAAGAACGTCATATCGCTGGCTCCGGTGGCAGTGGGATTGAGGCCATCGTACAGACTGGGGCCGCTCCACAGGGATGTCAGCACAAAATGCCCTGTGGCTTTTTGATTGCGCAAAGCCCAAGGCATCATGATCAGCAGGCAGCCAATCACCAATAAGGCCGACTGAAGAAGTCGAGAAGTCCAGCTTCTGTTGTGACACAACAAAATCGCGGGGACACAGAATCCAATCCAAGGGAGAAAACCTGGGCGAACCAGTACGGTGATTCCAATGAGTCCGCCAGACAGCAAAGCTGCGCGGCGAAGATCGATGTTGGTTTTCGTGATTCTGCCAAACAGCGTTTTTTCAGGCGGTGTTTGACTTCTATTGGCTTCCGAAGCGATTTCGGAGCCAGCTGGGTGTTGACCATCTGAGTGACAGAATCGCTTGAAAAATGCAGTGAATGAAATCAACGACAGCAGCATCCAAAACGTAAACCAAGTTTCCGAAAGAATCAGTACGCTGTTCGCAATTTGCAAAGGATGCACGGCCAGAAAGCCCGCCGCGACCAACCCGATCTTGCGGTTGAACAACTGAGTGGCCAGTAAAAATGTCAACAAACAGCAGGCAGCTCCTACGCAGGCCAGCACAAACCGAGCTGCCAAAATGCTGTTGCCGAAGACTTTGATGGTTGCCGCCAGCAGCAGCGGAAATCCAGGAACTCGCAGGACTTGGCGAGCGGGTTGATGGATGGAATAGTCTTCTCCAGCGGCCAATTTTTCAGCCAGTTCCCAGTATCCGTTGGCGTCGCCTTCGACCAGAAAACTTCTGCCAGCCTGCTGCGCAGATCGGTCAACGATCACCGCCATGGCGGCTCGCAACATCACGGCGCTCACTAAAATCAACACCAAAACAGCCAGACAAATCTGCCGCGAACGTAACGTGTCATGACTGGTTGCTGTGCTGCTCATGCAGATGTGTACGTCGTGTGAAAAGGAAGGTGTTGCGAAAAATGCTTTAAAGCAAAGCGAGTACGTTGTTTCAAGTGAAAACAGGAATGAAGGCCGGTCGAATTTTGGACCTACGCGACTTCGATCATGGCTTTGATGACTCCCGTTTCCGGTTTGGTCAGCATCTCGAAATCGTCGATCATGGTGTCAAACGTTGTTCGATGAGTCACCCAAGAATCGGTGTTGATCGTGCCTTCTTCGATCAGTTTGATGATGCGAGTAAAATCGGCAGGCAAAGCATTGCGGCTGGCTTTGAGCGTGACTTCTGGCTTGTGCAGTGTGGGGTGCAGAAAGGAAACTTCTTGAGTTGTAATTCCGACGTACACGAGACTGCCTGTTTGAGCCACATAGTGCAGCGCGTTGGCCATCGATTTGTTGCTTCCGGTCGCATCTGTGACAACAGAATACCTGTCGCCGTTGGTGATCTGGTCAACTTCTGCCAGCACATCCGTACCTTGGGTGACGTGAATTGTGTGATCGATGCCGTACGTTTGGCGACAGAATTCGAGGCGATCCGCATTCATATCCATCACCGTGATGGTGGCTTCGGTCAGGCGAGCAAATTCTAAAGTGGCCAAACCAATCGGACCGGCTCCAATAATCAACGCGTGTTCGCCTTTTTGGGGGTTGCCTCGATCATTCGCGTGGCAACCAATGGCCAGAGTTTCCACCAAGGCCAATTGTTCCATCGTGAGCTTTGATGATGGATGCAACTTTTCGGCTCGAATCAAAAACTGTTCACACAACCCGCCGTCAACCATCACGCCAATCACGTTGAGCTTTGCACAGCAGTTGCTGGCTGCCTTCCGGCACGCAAAACATTCTCCGCAATTCAGATAAGGTTCCACACTGCAGCGGTCTCCCACGACCACATTGGTCACTCCTTCACCAACCGCCACGACTTCAACTCCCAGTTCGTGGCCGGGAATCCGTGGGTAACTAAAGAACGGCATCTTACCCAGAAATCCGCTGATATCCGTGCCGCAGATTCCCATTCGATGAGTCTTCACCAACACTTGGCCAGGCTCGGGAGTAGCAGGCGCATCAATTTCAATCGCTTCGAACTGTCCCGGCTGCTTAAGCGATATCGCTTTCATGATGTCTTCTTTTGTGAGTCGATGTAAGAAACGGTCTGGGTGTGGCAATGCTTGAGACAACTTGATTCTATTGAACATGTGCCCCATGTCAGTTCACTAACTCAAGT
>CAYTUE010000052.1:0-6523 GCA_964441085.1 uncultured Planctomycetaceae bacterium | reverse complement strand
CAGCAGGCACCAACTTTTACCATATCTTTCACCAGCGCACGTGGGCAGCGACGAGGGCCGCAAACCGACTGTTTTCCAGAACCTGCTGTCGGATTTCTACGACTGGGTGCTTTCATGGCTGTTTTTATCGAGTCTTTGGAAGCGAATTTCGGACATCGATGCCAATTCTGTTGGCTGTGATTGCGAGAATTCTACATTCGTCTACAGTTCTGGCATGATGGAATTTCACGAATACAAATTGCCCAACGGCCTCCAAGTCATTGCTGAACTGAACCCAACTGTCCACAGTGTGGCGGCTGGATTTTTCGTCCGAACGGGGTCTCGAGACGAAACGGACGAAGTGTCTGGTGTCAGCCATTTCCTAGAACACATGGCGTTTAAAGGCAACGACAAATATAACGCCGACGATGTGAATCGAATCTTCGATGAATTGGGAGCCAACTACAATGCGTCCACTGGTGAAGAAGTCACCATGTACTACGCCGCCGTGTTGCCCGAATATCTCGAACCGACAATGGAACTGCTCACCATTTTGATGCAGCCATCCTTGTTGGAAGAAGACTTCGACATGGAAAAAAACGTCATTCTTGAAGAAATCGGGATGTACGATGATATGCCTTCTTTTACGGCCTACGACACGGCCATGGCGACTCACTTCCAAAACCATTCCTTGGGTCGCAGTATCCTAGGAACCAACGAAAGCATCACGGATCTCACCGTGCAGCAAATGCGAGCCTACCACGCCGACCAGTATCAAGCGGGCAACATGACGTTTGCTATCGCAGGCAATACGTCTTTGGCTGAAGTGCAACGGCTGGTTGAAAAGTATTGCAGTGGCTTGCCTGTCGGTCAGCCTGTGCGAACGGCAGAACCGTTGACCGCCGTGGAACGTCGTCAGCTACTTGCCAAGGAACAATGTGTGCAGCAACACGTCATGCAAATGGGAGTCGCTCCAGATGCAAACGACGATCGCCGTTACGCAGCTGAAGTATTGGCTTTGGTCGTCGGAGACGATTCTGGAAGCCGACTGTTTTGGGAATTAGTGGATCCCGGTTTGGTAGAAGCTGCCGATATTGGTTACGCAGAATACGAAGGGGCAGGAGCATGGTTGACTTATTTAAGCTGCAATCCTGATGACATCCAGGCCAACATGGATCGCATGCAGGCCGTCTTTGACGACGTCAACACCAATGGCATCACCGCCGAAGAACTGCAGCAGGCTCAAAACAAAATTGCCAGCCGTATCGTCCTGAAAAGCGAACGCCCCATGGGACGCTTGACAGCTTTGGGTGGCAATTGGGTTTACCGAAACGAATACCGCAGCGTATCCGCTGATCTGAAAACCGTTCGAGCCGTGACACTGGAAGACATCACGTCGTTGCTCAAAGATTTTCCCCTGAAGTTAAACACGACCGTGGGAGTCGGTCCATTGGCTGATTGGGAACCCGCAGTCGCCCGTTAATGCGTCGGCAGAAAAAACGGCCAATCGCAGAACAAGTCGTTTCGCGCGAGATGGGCGTTTTCATTCCCAGCCCAAAGCACGCAAGTTTGGCGTGCAAGTTTGGCTCGGTTTTAGGCCAACAGCGAAGCGATCTGTTTGCTACTTGCGAGACAACCGGTATCCGATCCCGCGGACTGTTTCCACTAAATCGGCGGATTCTCCCAGCTTCTTCCTGAGCGATCGGACGTGAACATCAATCGTGCGTTCCAAAGCGTTTGCGTCTTCTCCTCGAGACGTATCCATCAGCTCATTTCGAGAAAACGGCCGGCCGGGCTGGCTGGCCAAGGTCCACATGATTTTGAATTCAGTGGGAGTCAAATCCAGATCTGTTCCATGAAGCCGACAGATATGCTGGACTCGATCGATTTCGATGCCATGCAGAACAATCACTGTTTTGGCTTCTGGGTTCCCTTCGCCTCGCCGCAGCATCGCGCGAACGCGATGAATCAGCGGTTGAATCTTGAACGGCTTGGTGACGTAGTCGTCGGCTCCCATATTGAACCCAACAATTTCGTCGGTTTCTTGAGCCTTCGCGGTCAGCATCAAAATGCGAACTGCTTGAGTACGAGGGTCACTGCGAAGGTGACGACAAACGGCCAAACCATCAATGCCAGGCAGCATTAAATCTAAGATGATTAAATCAGGAATCAGTGATTGAGCCTTCAACAATCCGTCTCGACCATCACGTTCCCATTCGACCACGAATCCTTCGTTTTCAAGATTGTAGATCAATACGTCAGCGATTGATCTTTCGTCTTCAACAACCAAAATTGTCTTTTGCTGCATGAGTCAATCTCTGGGAATGGAGCGGTCAATAAGATTTTACCTTATCATACTGGAGACGCTGATTGGCCCACGAAACTTCCGGTCTTAACACGAAATTCACTGTGTAATACGGCAAATTGATTCCGCAGGCCGCATCAGCGTCGAAGACGCCGATGAATATCCGCTATGCTTTCCGTAAGTTCCAACGGAAAAAGGAGACAAGACTGATGACCAAACAAAGCATTTTGATGGCTGGGTTGATCATTTTTTTAGTGCTTGCCGCACATCAATTCAATTCACCCAATACCAACGCAGCATTACTTCGAGGGAATTCCCTAGGTGTTTTTCCTGTCGGTTTGTCTCTCTCAGACGACACCAGTCGGCAGGCAACCATGGAAGCGTTGAAGCCACTGCAGGTGATGCTCGGCAAGTGGAGAGGAACAACTCGGCGAGAATTCGAACGCTTTAAGGCGGTTGATAGTCACGAATGGATTTGGGACTTGAAGACCAATCCCAAGCACCCCGCTTTGGTGATGAAATCTAACAAAAGCCCCTATTTTCGGTCTGCTTCACTAACATGGGATGCTGATAAAAAGGTATTCGAGCTCACCGCAACGACTCCCCAAAAAGAAGTCCAAGTCTTTACGGGCACATTTTCTGAACCAGTTCAAGATGTCGAAGGCGACGATAACAAACTTCACCGAGTGTTTTCTTTGAAGCTCACTGAAACGGAAGAATCCGCCAAGGATCGTCGAGAACGTTGGCAGGTCGAAATTTCTCAACAGAACAACGATCGCTACTTATTACAGATTGATCGACGTCGAGGCAAAGCGGCGTTTCGTCGCTACGACACCGTGTCGACTCAGCGAGAAGGCACGTCCTTCGCAGTCGACGATAGCGACTACGGCGACAAAGAATGTTTGATCAGTCAAGGCCTCGGTACGATTCCTGTATCTTACAAAGGAAAAACGTATTGGGTTTGCTGTAGCGGTTGCAAAGCGGCGTTTGAAGAAGAGCCCGAAGTGTGGATTGCTCGGGCAGCCGAACGCGAAAAGAAGAAGTAACCAACTGGTTTCTCGAATCAGGTTTCGTTTTACGACAACACGTTGACGACTCAGATTCTTTCTCGTTCGTTTTACGACCACTTGAACCGCATCACACGAAGGCACAAACATCAAAGGCACAAACATCATGGGACGCTTCTTGCTGGGGTTCTTCGGCATCGCCTTCTTGTTGGGCGGTGGTGCCATCATGTTGCTAATGGGAAAGCCGATGCTGGACCAAGCCCATGCCAGCAAAACATGGCCGACTGTTGAAGGGACAGTCACGGAATCTCGAGTGGAAACCATCAAACCGCAAGACCGAAACGATGGCCCGACCTATCAAGCGGTTGTGTCTTTCGACTACGAAGTCCAGAAGACATCATACAACAGCAGTCGAATCTGGTTTGGAGGTGAAATCTCAACCAACGACCAAGCGGAAATGCAGAACATCGCCAGCCAATATGTTGAAGGACAGAAGACCACGGTTTACTACGACCCCCAAAATCCAGCCGAAGCCGTTCTGCAACCGGGAGCCTTTTTTTCGACCTACTTACTGATGATTTTCGGAGCCGTATTTGCTGTCCCCGGAATCATCATGCTACTGGTAGCATGCTTTGTGATGAAGTCACGATCCGAATCTCCAGCATGGAACAGTGATCAACATTCAGTCGATCTGTTTGCTGATGAAGACGATGAAATCGACTCAGATGACAAGTTTGACCCAGATGACAAGTTTGACCGCGACGACGAGTTCGGCCCAGATCACGAGTTCGGCCCAGACGATCACAACCAGCAGTTTGGTGATGACTCCGCTCGGTCTGACTGACTGAAACGAATCGTCAGGTCACGGCTGACCCAGGCGAGCGTCGAGTTCAGACGCTCATCTGTGCCGCCGTTTTGTCGCTCACTTATTCGTCGAAGGAATCGTTGATGGTCGTGATGGGCGTCTTTCGAGAAATCCGCTTCATCAGGCCTTTCAAAACCTTTCCGGGACCAACTTCGTAGAATTCCGTGCAGCCATCGTCCATCATTCTGCGGATGGAATCTTCCCAGCGAACAGGTTGCAGAACCTGTTGCTTTAGAATCGTGCGAATTTCTTCTGCGTCTGTGTGGACGTCTGCGTCAACGTTGGAAACCACCGGGATTTCTGGAGTCTTAATTTCTGTGCTCGCCAGCACTTCTGCCAATTGGTCGTCGGCAGGTTTCATGATGGGAGTATGAAACGCTCCAGCAACAGCCAATGGAACGGCTCGACCACCGTTTGCTTCTGCGATTTCGGCAGCTCGTAAACACGCTTCGTTTTCGCCACTAATCACAATGTTTCCGGGACACAGGTAGTTGGCGATTTGAATCGGCCCGTGAGCCGACGCTTCATCGCAAACAGCCTGCACTTGGTCTCGATCCATCAGCAAAATGGAAACCATTCCCGAAGGAGTCGCATCTGCGGCAGCCTGCATCGCTTGACCTCGTCGCTGCACCACCTTCAAGCCATCAGCAAACGACATGGCTCCGGAAAAGACCAAGGCCGTGTATTCGCCCAAGCTTAATCCCGCCGCCATTTCACAGCCCAAAACCACATCAGGAGATTCCGCTTTCAGCTTTTCTAGGGCGGCAAGGCTGCAAACAAACAGGGCTGGCTGACTGTAGATTGTCGAATCCAGTTCTTCGGCTGGTCCTTCTACGCACAGTTTGGCAAGGTCATAGCCCAAAATATCGGCGGCTTGGTCAAACAAAGCTTTCGCTTCAGGAAAGTCAGCCATGAGTTTGCGGCCCATGCCGACGTGCTGAGCACCCTGTCCGGGAAACAACAATGCAATTTTCGCCATGATTTATCCTTCGGACGGTAGAATGCTGGTCGATTGCCAACAGGTATCAGCGTATTGGGGGGGATTTCAAATAACGTCACAATTTACAACAACGTCACGAAGACCATTCCCTTCCAGTGGTCTTCGGGTGTCTGTTATATCGTGATGGTGTCTGCCACAGGAAGGCAGCTGAAAGCACTGGTAGCCAATTTTCTCAGCGAAGGCCACTTCGCTGCAATGTTTGGGACGCGGAATGGCAGAATTTCGCCGCTGGATTCATCAGGTGCCTCACTTCGTCGATCGTTTCAGCCGCTGATTGTGCTTCTCAACCTCAGCAAGATCATTCAGTCACAGCGAATTCATGAAATACTGCCCACCCAATCCGTTGACCGTTGGCAAGCATCACTTACACTCAAACCCATGTCTCGATCGAAGCTTAGCCCCACTGTAGAAAACGTCCTCAAAACAGCTCGCCGCTTGGCGGATCTGTCTGAGGCGAAGACTGTCGTGTTGCTGGCAGAAGAAGCCTACGACTTCATTGAAGTGAAAAAGCTGTTGCGAGGCAAACGGCTGCTGGTGGCTTCGGATTTAGAATCCGTGCAAAAGGCGGCTGAAGTCGACGAAATTGACCTCGTCAAAATCGAACACGAGCCTCAAACTCGCAGCACAGAAGTGTCTCATGTGCTGCTGGAAGCGATTGCCGACGAAATTCTAGAAACAGGCGACATTGTCGTTGCCGTGTATTCGTCCTACGACAAAGACCACTGCGACACGGTCAGCGTGATTCACTTGGCCGAACAACTGGCCAAGCTGACATCTCGAGACCTGCAACGCTTGGAAACTCAGGTTCCGCTCGCAACCCTGCGGATTATGGTCGACCTCGCCTGCGAAGTGGGGCGAGGAGGTCGAGAAGGCAAATCGATCGGCACGCTGTTTGTCGTGGGAGATCACCGCAAGGTACTCAAGCTGTCTCAAGAACAGGTTCACGACCCGTTTAAGGGGTATCCTCGGGCCGAATGCAAAATCCGTAATCCTCGAGTTCGCGAGAGCATCAAAGAACTGGCGCAAATCGACGGAGCCTTCATTATCTCCGCAGACGGCATTGCGGAAGCCGCCGGACGACACCTGGCAGCTGCAGCCGATGACATCGTGCTATCCAAAGGCTTGGGATCTCGACACTGGGCGGCAGCAGAAATTTCGAAGGCCACCGAAGCCATCGCGATTGCTGTTTCGGAATCGACGGGGACTGTTCGAGTATTCCAGGACGGAAAAATTGTCCTGCGAATCGAACCCATCGGTGCCAACATGAAGTGGACAGACGTCGAAACCGAACCACCCACCGGCAGCTAACGTTGAGTGATCTGTTGAAAAAGGATCATCCGAGGCGTCAGTTTTGAAGTTGCGCTCTT
>CAYTUE010000051.1:22612-28520 GCA_964441085.1 uncultured Planctomycetaceae bacterium | reverse complement strand
CTAGGTTGCGAAGGTTTAACCATTGAGACGCAAAGTTGCTGACCAGAGCTTCCGCTTTGTCATCTTTTAACATGCGTCGAATTTGTTGCTTCAATACATCGGGATTCGTGAGTTGACCTTGTTTGGCCAGTCGAAAAAGTTTGCCATCGGGCAAAGTGCTCCAAAGAAAGTAGCTCAGCCGAGTTGCCACTTCAAAGTCATCTAGTGTTCGTTCCGACTGTCCAGGATTCGGGTCTTTTTCGATGCGAAATAAAAAGTGAGGCGACACTAAGATCGCTTGAATGGCTAAGGAGATGCCATGTTCGTACGATTCGCCCATGTCTTGAACGGCTGATTTGACGAGTCCTGCGTAGCGCAAAACTTCTGAATCTGTCACGTTGCGCCGAAACGCTTTTTCCATAATCGGACGCAGGACTCGCTTTGCAGCGGTCACCAAAGTGATGTTGCCAGTGGGACTGGCCGTCACAATTTTTTGATGAACGGCTGATCGAACCAGTTGGCCACTGCCATGAAGCGGGCCCTTCACCACAATTTCACCGATGCTTAAGTTCCGATCACCTCGGCCTCCACGAATCGCAGCGATGACATTATAAAAGTCATTCAAAAATCGAACCCCCATTTTCTGGCGTCCTTCCTGCAACGGCACGGTCGCAGAAAACGTTTCCTTTTCACGATGCTTTTGAACGCTGAATTTGGCCACGGACTTATCTTCAATCAGTACCGAAAACTTGGCTTTTTCGTCTCCCGCTTGATCTGCAGCCGCATTGATTGTGATTTCGTACTGACCGGCAACAGGAACGTCGATTTGCTTTTCAAAAGTTCCATTGGACATCAGCATCGCCATTCCCATGGAATTTCCGCCAGCTCCAGAAGTTGCCTGCATACTGCCAGCGTGAAACGTTTGCGTCGTGACAGCAGACGGGCTTCGAGTATCAATGATGGCCGCAGCAATTTCATCGGCAGCGTTTAGGTATTTTTCCATCAGCAAAGGCGACAACGTTAACACGTCACCGATGTTGTCGAAGCCTTCTCCGACATCGTCGGCAGGGAACTTGTCTGCTGGAGTCAAGTCGATACCAAACAGATCTTGAATGGTGTTGTTGTATTCTGTGCGATTCAGACGTTGAACGGTCGGACGTCCGGGGTTGTGCACGAGATCACAGTCGAATTCGTAGAGTTCCTCATGCATCAAATCGGTGATTGGCTTGACTTCATCTTTGGTTGGCAGGGGATCGTAATCTGCCGGAGGCATGATCCCCGACTTAATCATCCGATAGATTTGTTCCCAACGTTTGCGTTCCGTTAAAAACTGATCCACCGATTTCAATCCTTCCACTCGGATTCCTGCTTCCGCATCAGTTCCCGAATGACAGTCCGCACAATACTTGCTGAGAAACGGAATCAGCTTTTGCTGCATTTCAGCAGTTCGCTGCTTGATGTCTTCTGGTTGCTGTTCGGGCGTACTGGCGGAAGTCTTTGTGCTCACTAAAAACGCTTGATGACCGCCAACCTGTAAATGGTTTGTCGTCACAGCATTGATTGCCTGTGGTGCTTGCTGGTCGTTCTGCGAATTCGCCAGCGGTGAACTGTTTGAGCCTTCAGCTTTTGGTGACACCTGGCTGGTTGAAAATGCAGTCAACAAAAAACAAGGCACAAGGACCACGCAAACTGCAAGACAAACGTGCCAGGCAATCCGGCGATCTTGCTGTGTTGATAATTCGGCGGATGCAACCAATGGTGGCATGGCCGAATCTGAATCAGGAACAGGTTGTAACTCAATGAGCTGCTTGCAGTGCTCAGCAGAGCATTTCATTTGTCTGCCAGCCAACTTTTCGTTGAACTGAAATCTGGCAGAACAGATTGGACATGTGAATGAAAAATTTGCCATCTTTGATGTCATGAAGGAGGGTGACATTCTTGGATGAAGTCGCATGCAAGGGGCAGCACGCAATCAACAGCCAGCAGAAATGCAGCAATACAGGAGGGGGCTGCAACTTGATAGTTTAGCTTGAAAACAGCTCTCGTGGTGACATTAACACCATTTGTGTGATATCGAGAAAAGCAAAATTCTTACTTTAGCCCGAAACACGGTGTGGGTGACACAATGGAACTCGACAACGAAAACCAATGATTGTGTCACCGTGTTAGGAAAAGCCGGTTTTGCTGGGAAAAACCAATTGTGCTACGAAAAGCTAATTGTGCTGGGAAAGACTGTCACCAGGTCGGTCTTTCAACAGCCTGTCAGATGCGACTTAATACGATCTGATGAGGACCAATCGGGCCAGATGTTTTTTGCACGTCGGCTGACAACTTAAGCAATCCAGCAGGCAATGAAATCTGCATGATGTGGCCCTGTTGCTGTCCCGCTTTGATTGGTACATCAACGGATTCGTCGCGCCGACTTGTCGTGAAACGTTCGGCTGTACACGGGAGAGCAAACGTGAGACTGCGTTGTACTGGTCAAAACAACACTGGTTCAAGACAACACCAGTAAAATGGCTCCCAATCAAATGAGGACGCGTTTGTCGAGTGGCTGGAGCCGTCATTCAAGACACTTCCCTTGTTTCATCCTGCCCGCTGCAAAGCTATCACTTGATGAGGCAAAGATTTATAGTGCGGGCACATTGTCAGCAGCGGTGCGTCGGTTAGGAGTATTTCCGGCAGGGAACTTCGAGATTGTGCTTTTTGCTGCCGACGGAAGCACTTTGTCAAAATGTCAAAACTGCAACCAAAACACATTTGTCACACATCGTTTTGTGATGAATCTTGTTTTTTCGTTCATGGATGATTTTTATGCCCATCACACGTCACTTTTTCGACTGGAATCAACCTCTACTGCCTGCTGTGGCGGAATGTTTGGTTCAACGGTATGCGAAAAATAACACGCTTGATTTGTCGAATGTCGTGATGGTGTTTACGGGGGCTCGCGCTTCTCGACGGTTTCTGGAGGTGCTTTGTGATGCCGCTGCTCATGTTGACAAGGCCTTTTTGCCTCCTCGCATGGTTACGTTCAAGTACTTCCCGGAAATGCTGTATGACACTCAGGTGCAATTCGCCGATGAACTGACCACGTTGCTGATTTGGCAAAAAGCCATTCACCGTATTCCTGAAAAACAGCTCGTTGCCGCGTTGCCTCAAGTTCCCGCTCAAGACGCAGTGCCAGCTTGGATGTCGCTATGTGAATCTTTAAGGGCTCAACATAACGAACTGGCGGAAGACGGTTTGGAATTTGATCAAGTCAGAGACGAACTGAAGGAAGTTGGGAACCGCGACGAAGCAAAGCGTTGGGAGGCATTGCGTCGCATTCAGGTGGAGTACCTGACCTTGCTGGACGAACTGGAACTTTGGGACCGCCAGGCGTCTCGACTGGTTGCAGTGGAAAAGAATGAGTGCCACGCGGATTTTGATATCGTGCTGGTCGGTACGGTCGATATGAATACTGTTGTCCGCAAAATGCTGGACCAAGTGGCAGATTCTGTCACGACAATGATTCATGCTCCAGAAGCCGAAGCCAGTGCATTCGACGAATACGGTTGTTTGAATGTGGATCAGTGGACTGATCGTTTGCTGAATATTGCCATTCCAGACACGCGCATCGCCACAGATCCAGAACATCAAGCCGAATTGGTGGTTTCGGAAATCAACGCATTGAATGGGGAATTTCGGGCAGACGAAATTGCGATCGGAGTCGGAGACGACCGGCTGGTGCCTCGCATTCAGCAGGCATTGAATTCTGTGGACCTCTCGGGCCGCTGGCCTGTCGGCATGACGTTGCAAAACAGTCGTCCCTTCCGTTTGTTAGGCGGGATTTGTGATCACTTAAATTCTGCGACCCCGAAAACTCCACCCGATTTTGCCACTTTGAGCGACTTGGTCAGGCACCCGGATGTGAGCGACTGGGTGGATGACCGTTTGAAAGCGAAAGGGGCTCGATTTCAATCAATCGATTGGCTGACCGCTTTGGATAAGTATTTGGCTGATCATTTACAAATCTATCCGTCTGATGTGCTCGGAGAACGTCAGCGAGCATCCACGATTAAGACAATTTTGGAAAGCATTCAGACGTTGTTGAAGCTGCTGGCTGATCTGCCAGACACAAACCTTCAACATGCGGACCACGAACACGCGAGCGACCTTGATACAATCAGTGGTGATGCCATCAGTGGTGGTGTGATATCGGCACCGAGCGGGCAGTTGTTCGCTGACGACAGTCTGCTTGATGCAACTCCCGTGCATCAAAAACTTCAGGCGAAACGATCTTTGTCTGTTTGGGCTCAGGGGATTGTGCGACTGCTGAACGGAGTGTACGGAGGGCGAGAAACCCGAGCCAACAATCCCGCCGATTCAGCGATGGCAGAATGCTGCAGTCAGTTGTTGGAACTGAGCCGAGTGCTCATGAAGGCTCCGGAATCTGTTGTGCCAAAGTGTACGGCCGCTCAAGCCATTCAGTTTGTGATGAAGCAAATTCAGGACCAGTCGGTTCCACCAGCAGCCGATGATTTAGATTTAGCGATCGATTTGATGGGGTGGTTGGAACTTCCAATGGACGACAGTCCTGTCATGATTTTGACGGGATTTAACGAAGGCTTTGTTCCCGAATCACTTACCAGCGATGTGTTTTTGCCCGACAGTTTTCGCAGTCGCCTTGGGTTACGAGACAACCGCCGCCGGTATGCTCGAGACGCCTATGTGCTGACCGCGATGCTGCACAGTCGTGCTCAGCTCAAATTTATTACGGGCCGTACAGACAGTAAGGGGAATCCCATGATCCCCAGCCGTTTGTGGTTTGCCGCCGATCCAGACACCTTGGCAGAAAGAATCCAACGGTTCTTTGCTGCCGACAAGTATCCTGCTGACACCGCATTTCCGGTGCTTTCAAACAGTTCTTCACTGGAAAGTTCTTCACCGGAAAGTGAAGTTGAAATTTCTGCTGCGTCAAGCAAGCAAGAGTCTGTTGTCAGAGAACTCAGCGGCTTTGATGTTCCCGCTCCTCCATTGATTCCGGCAGCCCCAGAAGAAATTGTGGTGACGTCTTTTCGAGACTACTTGGCATGCCCCTATCGCTATTTGTTGCGTCGTGAACTTCGCTTGAAGGCGATTGAAGATGAGACCTTAGAGTTGGCGGCTCCGGCTTTTGGAAATTTGATTCATGATGTGTTAAGCGACTTCGGGCAGTCAACATATAGCGATTCCACATCAATTGAAGCGATCGAAGATTTCTTGCTACAAACGCTCAGCAAGCGAGCTGCCAATAAGTACGGCAAGTATCGCAGTGCGACCGTGAATGTGCAGCTACAGATGGCCCGAAATCGCTTATCGTCGTTTGCTCGCTGGCAAGCCAAGACGGCTGTTGAAGGGTGGAGAATCATTCATACTGAACGATCTTTAACCTACGACAATTTCACAGATGCGCTGGGCCGTCCCATTCGGTTAGCGGGGCGAGTTGACCGGATCGACTTTCATATGGCTCAAAAGCAGTGGCGAGTTTTAGACTATAAAACGGGTGAAACAGCGACCCCGCCTAAAAGGACTCATCAAACGGCTGGCGAATGGGTCGACCTTCAGTTGCCTTTGTATCGTCTGCTGGTTCGTTCGTTAGATATTACGGACGACGTGCAACTGGGATATGTTCATCTGCCAAACGACCTGTCTGATGTGGGGAACAGCATGGCCGATTGGACGACTGCCGATTTAAAGCAAGCCGAAGAAACGGCTCAGCAAGTCGCTGCAGACATCTTGGATCTTAGAATCGCAACGTTGCCCAAAGGTGATGCTCATCGCAAGACTGAGTTTTCAAGACTGTGCCAAGACACCGTGATGGATCGCAGTATTCCGTGGCTGGAGACTTGGGTTGGACGAACTGGGGAATAAGCGGTGGTGTGTGCTGAGTGATAGGCAACACACACAC
>CAYTUE010000051.1:19410-22512 GCA_964441085.1 uncultured Planctomycetaceae bacterium | reverse complement strand
AACAGCGATTCTGTTTCAGCTCTGAAGGTCGTTAGTTGACGTTTTCGTTGTCGCTGATGTTGAGTGGGCCTCGAAGATGCAAATTGGGGCCAATCACACACTTGCTGCCGATGACAACATCACCTTCAATCACACAGCCAGGTTTTACAATGCTGTCTTTACCGATTGATACGGCAGCATCGATGGTTGTTTGGCGAGGGTCCACAATGGTGACTCCACTGATCATCATTGCTTGCTGAATGTCATCTTGGATGTGCCGATGCACTTCGGCCAATTGAAGTCGATTGTTGACTCCAATGGCTTCTTCGATTGTCAGGCTGCAGCTGGCGGCAACTGATTTTCCCGCATCCATCAGGATGCGAGGACAATCTGTGAGATAGTATTCAGCTTGAGCATTATTGGGCTTCAGCTCATTCAATGACTGCAGCAACAGTTGAGTTTGAAAGGCATAGCAGCCTGTGTTGATTTCCGTGATTTGCTTTTGCTGATCGTTCGCGTCTTTTTCTTCAACGATGCATTCGAAGCGGCCATTGGAATCTCGGACAACTCGCCCAAGTCCTTCGTTGCTGGCAGTGTCTGCGGTACCAATCACACAGGCCGCGTTTTCCGATGCTTGGTCGTCTAGCAAGGCTTTTAAAGACGCGCCCTGAAGTAAAGGTGTGTCTCCGGCGAGAATCAGAACGCTTCCATCGTGATCTTTCAGATGAGGTTCTGCCATCATGACGGCATGGCCAGTCCCGTTTTGTTCTTTTTGTTCAGCAAAGACAACATCTGGATGATGCTGTAGCGCTTTCTGAACCATGTCCGCTTTGTGGCCGACGATGACAACAATTTTCTCGACTCCGGCTGCTCGGGCAGCGTCTAGGACATAGTCGATCAACATCCGTCCGCAGACAGGGTGCAGGACTTTAGGAGTCTCTGATTTCATTCGAGTGCTTTTGCCGGCAGCAAGAATCACGGCGATGGGAGCAGTCATTAACCAATTTCCAAGAGGGCTCACCCAATGAGGTTGTGAGAATGTGCGAATAAACTGTCACATGGGGTTCATGCCCCGTACTGTGCTAAGGTTTCACCAGCGGGGTTTTACATCAGCTTTCGATACAGGTCGACACTCATTATTTGTTGTCAACAACTTTTGCAGTAATGACTGTTTCAACCGATGATGCTTTAATAGGTGGGTGGGGAGTGGATACCCGTGCCACATTGGTGGTGTGTTGTATCTACTATGGTGATGTGTTGTGTCACCTATGGTGAGGTGGCGCTAAATGCATGTGCCTGGCAGCCTTGCTTTCTGGCACCCCCGTTTTGGATATGAGGCTATTGAAAACGGGTTCAATTTGCAGTCGAAAGGGCCAAGGGGGATCGTTGGGGCAGTGCAGGTGGTTGTCAATTCGCTTGAAGAATCCCTTTCTGGTCTTCTGAAACCGCGAAAACAGGGAGTCTGGGCGAGAAAATCCCACGGTTTTGCCGTGTCTTCATCTTTTGAATAGGCTCGACATTGCAGCAAAATTTCACTTTGCTGTAGTACAGTGTCGGTGTGGTTGCAAGAACAAATCAGATGACGCGAACAATCACTTGTGATCGACGTTTGTAGAGGACTTGGTTGAGACTTCAAGACACAGTGAATTTCTAGTTCGCTGCTGTTTTTCGAATTCAACGCCAGTCGATTTTTAAAGAAACCAGACCAACCTAAGCGGACTTTTGGGCGAAGAGTCCGGCGCTGAGATCTGGCAATTTTTTTCAGACAAATTGGACGAGCTCCGGACAGGATTTCGGATTAAATCATATGGAACGCATTTTTATTTCCGGCCTTGGGCTGGCGACATCCATCGGCACCAATCGCAAAACGTTTTGGGAAAACCTGACCGCCGGCAAGTGTGGAATTGATACTCTAAAAATCCACGACACCACCGATTTGTCTGTGACAATTGGTGCAGAAGTGGCCGATCTTGATCCGGCTCGGATCAATGTCAATGATCTGGTTTCCATGAAAAAAATGGACCGAGCCAGCCAGTTTGCCGTGATGGCCGCTTACGAAGCTTTAGAAGACGCAGGTCTGCCGTTGGAAGGACTGGGTGATCGAGGATCTGTGATTTTAGGAGCAGGCTTGGCGGGGCTTGAAACCTATGAATTCCAGATGGAACGAATGTTAACCCGAGGGCCATCTCGAGTCAGCCCGTTCACGATTCCAATGCTGATGCCCAATGCTCCTCCTGCCAATGTCAGTTTGGCATTTGGCTTGAATGGCACGGCGTATACCTGCAGTAGTGCGTGTTCGTCTTCCGGTCATGCGATGATCGATTCGATCGACTACCTGCGAAACGGCAAAGCCGACTTTATTGTCACTGGTGGCACCGAAGCTTCGTTGACTCGACTGGGAATTGCGTCGTTTTCCAACATGAAAGCCATGTGTCGCAATCGTAATGATGAGCCTAAGAAATCCATGAGACCTTTCGATAACGATCGATCAGGGTTCATTATGGCGGAAGGGGCATCCATCCTGATTTTTGAAACAGAAACCAATCTTCGCAAACGAGGCGGCAAGGCTTGGGCGGAAGTCATCAGTGGAAGTTCGACTTCAGATTCTTACCACCTTGTGCAACCAGATCCTCAAGGCCGCAAAGCCATTGTTGCCATTTCTGAAGCATTGAAATCTGCTGGCTTGAACCCCGCAGACATTGCTGACGAAACCTATGTCAGTGCTCATGGAACAAGCACGAAGTTTAATGATGCAATGGAAACGCGTGCGATGAAGACGATCTTTGGAGCCGACGCGGACAAGTTGCACATGAGCTCCATTAAGAGCATGTTGGGGCATATGATTGGAGCTGCCTGTGCGGTTGAAATGTCTGCGTGTAGCCTCGCGTTGACTCAAGGAATTCTGCCTCCTACCATCAACTACGACACTCCTGACCCCGAGTGTGATTTGAACTGCGTTCCCAATAAAGCGGTCAATAAAGACGTGAAGTATGCCATCAACAACAGTTTTGGCTTTGGTGGACACAATGTTTCGCTGATCGCAAAACGAGTTGAAGATGCAGAACTGTCGCGAGCATAGCAGGCGGTAACAAGCAGTCGCGATGAGGGGCTCTTGGTATCAAG
>CAYTUE010000051.1:8097-19310 GCA_964441085.1 uncultured Planctomycetaceae bacterium | reverse complement strand
AACATGCCGACAACTGCCCGGTTTGGTTCGGCTTGACAGAGACCGACGCCAAGTTCGTGTTCGAGTTGAAAACCGGACCATTTTACCAAATGGCCCGGCCGTTCCCCCGTGGGATTTCGAATTGCTTTCACAACCACCCGTTATGATGGTTGTTCGTGTCGCAGCAAAGGGAAGTAAATCACATCGCTGATTTTTCGAGCATTCGTTAACAGCATGACGAGGCGGTCGATTCCAATTCCCAGTCCTCCCGCAGGAGGCATGCCGACTTTCAAAGCCTTCACGAAGTCGTGATCCATTTTGGCCATGGAATCTTCTTCCGACAAACCGTCGAGTTGAGTTCGAAAGAGTTCTTCTTGTAGCCGAGGGTCGTTAAGTTCGGTGTAGGCATTGGCCAGTTCCATGCCCTTGACAAACAGCTCAAACCGTTCCGCAATGTTGGGGTCGTCTGCTTTGCGTTTTGTCAAAGGACAAATGCTGGCTGGATAGTCGATCACAAAAGTTGGGTTCTGCAGGTGGTCTTCTACAGTGGCTTCAAAAATTTCATTCACGATGACATCGTGATGAACGCCTTCAGTATCGATATGCAATCGCTTGGCGGTCGACAAAACCGATTCGGAATCTGTCATATCGCAGTCGGCATATTCTTGAACAAGGTCACCGTATTTTCGTCGAGGCCACGGAGCGGTAAAATCGATCGTGTCGCCTTCGTCTCCCCATGGCAGCTGCAAGGAATCTCCGATGGCTGAAGCCGCGTCAACAACGATTTGTTCGGTTAAATCCATCATGGATTCATAGTTGCCGTATGCCTGATAGATTTCAATCATGGTGAATTCGGGGTTGTGAGTCTTGTCGACTCCTTCATTCCGAAATACTCGACCAATTTCGTAGACTCGTTCAACGCCCCCGACCATCAATCTTTTCAGATGCAGTTCCAACGCGATTCTAAGATACAGTTCCATATCCAAGGCGTTGTGGTGAGTCGTAAACGGTCGAGCGGCTGCTCCACCAGCAATGGAATGCAGAACGGGAGTTTCCACTTCGTTAAAACGTTCGGCTTTTAAGGTTTGCCGAACTGAATCGATAATCTGAGATCGTTTCAGCATGCGTTCCATCACGCCTTCGCCGTAGATCAGGTCTTTGTAGCGTTGACGGAGCTTGGTTTCTTCGTCTTCCAAGCCATGATATTTTTCGGGCGGTTGAGTCAAGCTTTTGCAAAGCATGGTGAGGTGCTCAACCTTGATCGATGGTTCCCCTTTGTCGGTTCGCCATGTGATTCCATCAATGCCGATCAAGTCGCCCAGATCCAAGTGGCCCATTAAAGTCCACTGTTCTTCCGACAAATCGCCTCGACTAAACAGAAGCTGGATATTGCCCGTTTGATCTTTAATATCGTAAAACCTGAGCTTCCCCGCTTTTCGACGCAGCATAATTCGGCCAGCCAAACGAACTTTGATTCCGTCGACACCGGATTCTGCGGGGACTTGAGTCAGCACTTCTGAAATCGGACTATGGTTGTCGAAGCGTTGACCGAATGGGTCGAGGCCCATTTCTTGGATCTTTTCCAGCTTTTCCAAACGCACCTTTTCGAATCGGTCCGGCTTGGCTGTTTTTTTGCTTTGCTTTGGATTCTGGTTCGAAGCGTCCTGAGACATGGCGACTTGGCATCTTTATGGAAAGTGGAACGGAAAGATCGGTCGTGAAACCATTTGGCAAAGACTATACGACACCAATCGGCCAACGACGACTGACGAAGTGGCTTTCCCTGTGATTCTTGGATCACATTTGCCGCAGCTGAGAAATCAGCAGCTGTTGGCAATCCAGAGTCACTGTTTTCACAGCCAGCAGACGCTGGACTGCTCTGCCAGATGCCGCTTTGCTGGTTTCTTAGCAACGAAGCACTCCGTAAGGCTGCTTCGCAAAACGATCCCAATCGGCTTCTTGGTGAGCAGCAGATGAGCTGAAATCGACTTTGGGCCGAGTAAAAGTCATCACGGGATGCACGTTGTTTTTCAAAGCCCGTCATGCGGAAGGACTTTTTTGAGACGTGGATCAGGCAAAACAGGAGCTGTTTAACGATTGTGAGCGACATTTTTCGAAAACCAAAGGCCGCCTTGGCGAAAACGTGAATGGCGAGGTTGTAACAGATTCGACAGGTCACTATCCTTCCCGCTCGATTGGGGCAGATAGCTCAGTTGGTAGAGCACAGGACTGAAAATCCTGGTGTCGGGGGTTCGATTCCCCCTCTGCCCATTCGAACAAAAGCAGAGTCTGTCAGTGTTATGTTATTAACTGACGGCTCTGCTTTTTTTACGCGCTGCGATCGTGGCGGGCTCAATTACGTCAGATTGTGCCATTGAAACACCAAGCAGTGATTGGCTTAGGCCTGCTTTGGTTGCTGGTTAAGGCAAGCGGAACCCTAGAAGCCCCTCATGGTTCGCAGATGCGAGCCCAAAAGTGCAAGCGGGCTGATGGGTTATTGATCAGAGTTTTGTCATCACTCCCCTTGTGAGCCTCGATATTTTGCGATTTCCTGTTTAGCCTGATCGGTCAAACCATGCGCAAGGGCGGCTGGTTGTTGTGCTAGCACAGGAGAACTGGTGTTTCTGATGTGCGGCGAGATGAGTAATTTTTCATTTCATTGATGATGTGGGAGGCCAAAAAATGAGCGAACCAGAACCAGCTCAAAGTACGCAAAGCAAAGAAGTTTCCAAGGGACGAAAGATTTTTTCTGGCGTTATGTTGATTGGGGTGCTGATCGTACTTGGCATCGAAGGACGCGCAGGGTTTAGCCATTCATCAGCAACAAAATCGCTTCAGGAACTTGCTCCCGATGGAGTCTTCAAGCCGGGCACTGTCACGGAGGCTGAGGTTGAGGCTCTGTTGAGTCTGTCACCGAAAAAAGAAGAGCTGAAAGGAGAGCTGAAAGGAGAGTTTCAGCACAACAGGGTCGAGTACAAGTATTCTTGGAAAAGCCTCCTTCGCCCCTTAATGTCCGACATGCCGACAACAGAATTGTATGTGGCATATACGAATCCAGCAGATGGGCCTCGGTATGCCATGTACTACGGCACGGATAAGCCACAACCCAGAACTGTGGGTGCTGCCTCCGCAGAAGAAGACGACCATCATCACGAAGACGAAGACCATGCAGATCACGATGATGTTGAAGATGCCGACGCAGAAGACGACAAAGATGCCCAAACTTCAAGCGACGGTTAAAGGCATGCTGACCACAGTGCTGTGTACCAGCACTGTGTTGTGTACCAGCACTGTGTTGTGTACCAGCACTGTGTTGTGTGCGACTGTGTTGGTGCGACAGTCGCGGTGTGACAACTCCCACGAAGAGCGTCGGTGTGCCACCATGCCGACGCCTTCGACTTGCCAAACCAACTGGTTCTTCGCTCACAAGGGTTGGTTGATTTAGCCAATTCTTCGTCGACGAGTTCTTAGTTTTGTCGGGCTGGCTGGTCCAAACATGGCGTGCAGAATTTCACGGCGAACAGTAGAAGTTGCGACCATGTCATTCACCTGAATGGCTTCAGGCAGGTGCTGCCACTGTGCGTTCAAGTCGCTCATCGGTTTGCCAGCGATATGCTGCGATAAAGGTTCCAATAAGAGCACATCAGCTGCACAGTACCGAAGCAGTAATTGTCGAGCTTCCTGACTGGAAGTTTGCTGCCACTGTCGCCAAAGTTTCACCGCCAATGCGCCATCTGCATCTTGAAGGTCAGCCGGGCGATGCAGTCCGAGCTGAGTCGTAATCTGCTTGAGCCCACCTTCCAACCCTGAATGATGGCATGCCCACCGTAAGTCAAGATGAGGACAAGGCAGTTCGGGAATGTGGAATGTGTTCAGAATTCGAGGCACGTCAAAGGTGCTACCGTTAAATGAAACCAGAAGCTTGATTTCGTCTAGCAGGTCGAGGAAATCGTCTAGGTTTTCGCCTTCAACAAAGGAATACAATTGGCCTTGGTGCCAGCAGGCAATCACAGTGATTTGATCGTCGTGCTCCAAGCCTGTTGTTTCGATATCGAAGTATGATGCATCCTGCCCATATTCAGACAGAATCAAATGACGATCTGAAGGATGCAGGCGCTCAGTGAAAAAACCAATGTCTTGTCGCTGTTGAGCATCAAGGCAGGCATGGCATTCTTGAAGAATCTGAAACCGCAACGCATCAGGAACTCGCTCGGGACGATCTACGGCGTCTTGCCAGTTTTTGATGCCAAGTTGCTGAAGCATCAAAATACGAGCAGGGCCTAGACCTTGCATATGCATCCATGCTGCTCTAATCATTCGGTCCATTTCTGATGGAATATTTTCTGTTTTGCTTTGCCGCAAAACAGAAGTTGGCCCTCCACACGCTCTCTAGGCAGCAGACTGTAGCATGGACTGTGCAAAACATTGCCCAAATGCTGACGCCTTCCAGAAAAATTTCACGAAAACGGTCAGGAGTCCCATGGGTGTGGGTTGGTGAACCATGGGCATAGACTCGTGCATCTCCCTTCGCTGCCTCTAAGAACATTACCGTGATTTGCTTTTGTTCTTCCGTAACCAAATGCGTTATTTCTGGCTGCAATTCTCGATAATTGCCACCTGTTATTTTTGGCAGTTTTTATTGCCAATAGTACTTGACCGCTGTTTGCTCACGCTTAGACTGACGATTCTTGATACTGAGTCTCAGTACCGGTTTTGATGCAAAAGTAGGGCAACACCTGCTTTTTACAAGCTTTCTGATAAGGCGGTTAAGAAACCGCTCAAAGCAAATACGAATTCTTGAGCCAATCAATGCCAGAGAATTCACTTCACTTTTGAATCGCGTCGAACGCGAAAATGTAGGACACCATGGAGAATCGAACGGAACGTCGCCCCGGATTTACGCTCATCGAATTGCTGGTTGTGATTGCAATCATCGCCATTCTTGTCTCGCTTTTGCTGCCTGCCGTTCAGCAGGCTCGCGAAGCGGCTCGCCGAACTCAATGTAAAAACAACCTGAAGCAAATTGGCTTGGGCTTACACAACTACTTGGATGTCTTCCGAGCATTCCCGCCATCATTCGTGTCAGACATTTCAACAAATAACACAGACGGAGGAGAATGGTCTGTGCATGCTCGCCTGCTGCCTTACCTTGAGCAAGCAAACCTGTTCCAACAAGCAGACTTAACAATAGCGTATGACGACGCTGCCAATGGAGATATCGCGACGCAACGAATCGCAACTTACCTTTGCCCTTCGGAAATCAACGATCGTCAACGAGTCGACGGCAGTGGAGTGGCCGAACACTATCCTGTGTCGTACGGATTTAATGGCGGAACATGGCGAGTTTGGGCCAATAGTAATCGAAGTGGTGGCGACGGAGCCTTTTTCCCGAATTCAAAGCTGAGTACTCGTGATTTCACTGATGGTACAAGCAATACACTGGGCTTTGCAGAAGTGCGAGCATTCACTGCCTACAACCGAGATGGCGATTCTTTGTCAGCTGGTGCTGCGATTCCGCAGACTGCAAATGATGTCAGCTTGTTGGTTGCTAGTGCTGGCGGTTCAAACCGATCTGACAGCGGTCACACAGAGTGGGTTGATGGACGAATTCACCAAACTGGTTTCACGACAACATTACCCCCCAATTCCACCGTGGTTGTACCGGGTGGAGTACGAGCCGATGAAGGTGACTTCACGAACTGCCGAGAAGACCAAACATGTGCTGAGCCAACATTTGCTGCCGTGACTGCTCGAAGCTATCACACAGGGATTGTGAATGTCGTCCTGATGGATGGTTCAGTTCGCAGCATCAGCGAAAACATCGACTTGGGTGCCTATCGAAATCTAGGTGGTCGAGCCGACGGAAACGTGATTGGCGAATTCTAAGATCA
The DNA here is from genome assembly GCA_964441085.1 of uncultured Planctomycetaceae bacterium. Taxonomy (GTDB): domain Bacteria; phylum Planctomycetota; class Planctomycetia; order Planctomycetales; family Planctomycetaceae; genus Fuerstiella. The sequence goes on along the minus strand of CAYTUE010000051.1, from coordinate 13,440 downwards.
GAACCGTCCGTTTCTGCAAAATCCGTTTGCCTTGAACCGGCAAACGGAAAACACGAATCATTCAGCTCCTCGTTTTGCGAGGAGCTGATTTGATTTCCAGCGAATCAAAAGGAGCCAAAACTGCGGATCACATCGCCATTTGCCAATGGGGGCCGTCGCAAATTCGCCAGTGTGGGAATGCGTAAAGCAGGAGAACTACAGAAATTCGTCGGCAACGTTTGGGAGACGCCCGCTGGGGCTGTATTGTGTGAGATCCCGCGAAATGACTGTGAATTCGCCTGTGATTGCCGCACTTTTCAGCTTGGTTCTATGTCTCTGGTTTCATTGCCTGATCTTAAATTCCGCAAATCTGCCGCAGCTGATCTGAAAAAAGCGGCAGCGGCCGATAACGCCTCCGCTTTTCAAAAGAAGTTGTTGAAACAGTGGGGAAAAAGCAAGTTGTCGCAATTCGGTTATCTTCCAGATCACCGGTTGAGCTCGACGGTGGGTGCCGTCATTTTTTTAGCGAATGCTGATGCCGACTTGTATGACTGTGCAGCTGAAGCAACCGCAGCTCCCAATGAAGGGGCACTTGAAAAAGCGGTTGACAGTGCCATTCATGCTGTCTCTGCCGACGCTGCCAAAGGGCGTCTGGCCACTGAATTTAGCATCTTGCTGGCGATCGAATTGTTAAGCAAATATGGGGCGCTCTTTTCAGCTGAACAGTTTCGAGACACTGTTTTGGCGATTGCGAGCTTCGATCTTGACCAGCAAGGCCCACAGCCGAGTAACTGCCATATTTCAGACATTTTAAGTCAAGACGGCGCAACAGAATCAGAGATTGAGGCACACAACGAATCGGAAGCACAAATGGTACGAGCCATTGTGCGTTTTGCTGAAATCCCGTATCGCCGATCGGTGTTACTGGACAGCCTTGAAGGAAGCCCTGTCGAACGAAAAGTGGCGATGGAAACGGTCGCCCAAGCGATTGAAGCGTCTACCGATACCGATGGGACAGTTCATCGTCGCTTGGCAAAGTATCCGGTAAGCTGGATGGCCCCTTTTATTCGCATAAGCAGTGTTGCGGCAGGTACTGGCAACGAATGGGCCAAGGCAAAAACCATTAAACGCTGGATTGCAGCCTTAGAATTCTTTGCTGCTTTGTCGATTCATGGCGGCTGGCTGAATCATATTTCCCGCGATGAGGTGGCTGACGACGACTGCAGTTTTGTTGATCCGCACATTGCGTGTGATGCCGCGATTCAGCCGGTTCATTTATTCCGTTCTGCGTTGGCCCCTTTGCAGATAAAAGACAAAGCGTCAGGCAAAAAAGGTAAGAAAGCAAAATCGGATCTGCTCAAAGAATCATCGATTCCTGATGTGGTCGCCGCCATGTTGAAAACCAAAGGGCGAGCCAAAAAGAAGCCGGGGGCAGAATTGGATTGGTATTCTCCGAGTACTCAATCGGACTGGGCAGCGATGGCATTGTTGCGAACCGGGTACGAAGTGGATGCCAACAGTATCTGGATTGATTGGGATTCTTCTGAAATCCGTCTTGCGCTCAGCGCTTTCGGTTGTGCTGTGGTGGGAGGCGACTGGCAGGTTGATATTCAGGTCAATGGCCAGGAAGTCAACCCAGTGGGAGACTGGACGTGCACTTGCTGGTTTCAGGATGATGAAGTCGCGTTTGCAGAATTGGAACGAGGTTCCACAGATGAAACTCGCCATGTTCGTCATGTGATGTTGCATCTGAAGGATCATTTTGCGGTCTTAGCTGAAAGCGTGTTGACCAAAAACCAAGACGACCAAATTGTGTTGCAAACGTCGTTGCCAGTGGCTTCCAACGTGCAACCGACTGTCGGAAAAGTGACTCGGGAAATCTTCTTGGCAACAAAAGGGCCAGCTTGTCGCTTCATTCCTGCTTGGTTACCAGACGACCGCATCGATTCGACAGATGGTGACTGCCGCACGGAAAACGGAATGCTCAAGTGTGCGGCAGTAGGGCAGGGAGGCGTGTTTATGCCGCTGCTGATCGACTGGGCTCCCAAGAACTCCAAGCGAGAAGCCGATTGGACAAAGTTAACCATCACAGAAGACAGTCAAATTTTGACCGGCCACAAAGCGGCGGCTGTGAGAACTCGAATTGGTCGTCAGCAACTTTTGATGTATCGCAGTCTTTCTCCGGGCGATACGTTGCGAGCCGTTCTTGGTCATCACACGGCAAATGAAACCGTGTATGGAAAATTCACAAATGAAGGTGAAGTGGAACCTCTTGTGATGGTGGAACCCACCGCAGAAGGTTAATCAGAAACGGCCTGATTCTGTGAGTCACAACTTCGAGTGCTTTGCTGTTGGCTTTGGGCGTCAAGCTGCTCGAAGATCAGCTTGGTGCTCAATAGGAATCCTCTTTTGTGAACACCCGCGCAGCAAAAAGCCACGGCGTTTGGCCGTGGCTTGATGGCTTCAGCGGCTGATTGTGCGGCTCACTGTGTTAGTCTTCGGCATCAACCGCTGTTGGGATAGGAGCATCGTCTTCGGGCGGTTCGTCGTCTTCGTCGTCTTCGACCAACGCAGGTTCAGCATTCTCATCCACGACTTCGTCTTCGGCTGCTTTTGGCTTCACTTCGTCTTCATCTGGCGTTTCGTCAACTTTGACTTCGTCAGGAATCATTGGATTGCCGTCGGCATCCAAGGGTTCTTTGATCGGTTGAATAAAGTAGCGTCGTTTGCCCTTGGCGAGCAACGCGGCCAGTTTTTCTTCGGCTGCTTCACGTTCGTGATAAAGGTAGCGACCTTCTTCACGCATTGTGCTGCTGTAAATCACCCAGACCAAGCGGCGTCGGACGGGGGTGTCGGCTTTCTTTTTGCGAGCACGAGTCGCTGCTTTCTTTTTGGCAGCTTTTTTCTTCGCAGTCTTCTTTTTTTTCGTCGCTGCGCCTGACTCTTCCAAAGCTTCTACGGCTTCGGCTTCTCTTCGCATACTGAGGCGGCTTTTTGCCATCGCTGAGGATTTCCGTCGATTTGTTTCAGAGACATCGCTGTCGAACGTTGATGCAAGATCAAGCGAACGAGCAGACGCGAAAAATCAAGTGGGGGAGGATAGCGGGTTGGCGCACAGATTCCAACGTTTCAACGTGATTCCGTGTTCAGATCCGCGCAGTTGAGAACTTCCCGCTCGATTCTCAGGAAGTTTCAGCTCGATCCAACCTGCTGTCGTGTCGGAAATCACGGGGGATTGACATGACCAAAACAGGCACGAAAAGCAGCGTTCAGCTGTCATTTGCACGAAAAACTCCGCATTTCAAAGCCTTTTGACTGTCAGTGGCCCGTTCTTGCACTTTTCCACGGTGAGTTGATTCAAACTGCCGATCTGACATTTTGACACGTTCTTCGGTCTGAAAATCAAGATGCCAGGTGATTGAAATGATGTGAGAAAATCGATTGAACGGATTTGTCACCTGTTCAGAAATCGTACAACGCGATGCGTTGATCGGGTTTACACAAATTACGAAACCCGATATATCTCCCTGATGACCTGTTTTGTGTGAACCTCCGGAATCACGCAAACCGGGCAAATCGCAGTTCTTGAGTGATTGGTTGTCTGAGTCTTCGGAAGTTAACTCAGGAAGCATCAAACCACTTGAAGAAGTGCGCCGTCATCCAGTATCAATCCCTTCCCACCGCATTCTTGCGGCTACACACCATTCTGATTTTAGAACCTGAGGTTGTACTGGAATGCAGTTCACCGACAGGTAATTGAAGGAGACTTTCGTGTCGATCGAAGAGCAAGTCATTAATATTGTCAGTGAACAATTGGATAGTCCAAAGTCTGATATCAGTCGCGAAAATTCATTCGTCGACGATCTGAAGGCCGATTCACTGGACATCGTCGAACTGGTCATGGCGTTGGAAGACGAATTTGACGTCAAAATTCCAGATGAAGACTATGACAAAATCAAAACTGTTGGTGATGTCATCGATTACATCGAGGAAAAGTCCTAGTCGATGAGTTTACGTCGGGTAGTTGTAACCGGGACGTCCCTGGTGACGTCTTTAGGTTACGACGTTCAGGATGTTTGGGGTCGGGTCTGTGATGGCCAAAGTGGAATTTCTCGCATCGAGAGATTTGACTGCCGGGAATTTCGTGTCCAAATCGGAGGCGAAATCAAAGACTTCAATCTCACCGACCACATGCAAGTGGATAGTCGAGCGTTGCGGCGAATGGATCGTTTTGCTCAATTCGCCATGGCGGCGGCTGATAAAGCCATCACACAGTGCGGCATCGACTTTTCTTCCATCGATACCACTCGTTGCGGAGCCATTGTTGGAAGCGGAATTGGTGGTTTAGACGAAATCGAAGACCAACATTCTCGACTCTTCGACCGAGGCCCCGAACGAATATCCGCCTTTATGATTCCCAAGCTGATGGTGAACGCCGCCAGCGGGAACATTTCCGTACACTGGGCTTTAAAAGGCCCGTCTCTTGCTATTTGCACGGCCTGCGCCAGTGCTGCTCAAAGCATTGGTTCGGCTTATCATTTGATCCAACTCGGAGCTGCCGATTTCATGATCTGCGGCGGATCCGAAGCTCCCATGACGCCCATGGGACTTTCTGGGTTTACTCGAATGAACGCCCTGTCAACTCGCAACGATGCTCCCGAACTCGCCAGCCGACCATTCGATGAAGATCGAGACGGTTTTGTGCTTTCTGAAGGAGCCGGGTTACTTGTCTTAGAAGAATACGAGTACGCGAAAAAACGTGGCGCCAATATCTTGGCCGAACTTGTGGGCTACGGAACATCATCCGATGGCATTCACATGACGGCTCCTGATGTCAAAGGGGCAGGGGCCGCTCGGGCCATTCAGGCTGCCCTCGACGCTGCCAAGTTAGACCCATCGGATATCGACTACGTCAACGCTCATGGGACCAGCACACTCTTGGGCGACAAAGCAGAAACCGCTGCCATTCGCAGCGTCTTTGGTTCACATGCCGACGCGGTGGCCGTTAGCAGCACCAAAAGTCAGCTCGGACATGTCCTTGGAGCGTCCGGAGCAATCGAAAGTGTGTTCTGCGTGAAAGCTCTGGAAGAACAATTGGTTCCTCCCACCATCAATCTCGAACGACCAGGCGATGCTTGTGATTTGGACTATGTTCCCAATGAAGCTCGACAACAAAAAGTGTCGTACATTTTGAACAACAGCTTCGGTTTCGGCGGCCACAACGCCTGCCTGATTTTCGGTCAGGTTTAGCACCAGCCAAGCAAGCTCAAAGCAGCATTGATGCTTGCGCTTTGTCCGCTCGGATTGGCGAGATTTTGTGCCTGATTGAGCAAGCCAAACAAGGCTCGCACAAAGCTCGCACAA
>CAYTUE010000051.1:0-7997 GCA_964441085.1 uncultured Planctomycetaceae bacterium | reverse complement strand
GCTCGCACAAGGGATTTCTTACTGGTTGCCGTCGACAAAATCGGAAAGCTGACGATTCCGTTCCCGATCCGAATGACGTCTGATTTCTGGCTCCTATAATCCGCGTGTTTCGTAGCCTGCCTGAATTCTGGCAGAGCGAAGTTTTGTCGCCCGGTTTTAGAAGTGAGCCGCTTGATTCATGTCAGATTCAGATATCGTTATCAAGGGAGCTCGAGAACACAATCTTCGCAATGTCAGTGTCACACTGCCTCGCAACAAGCTGATTGTGATGACGGGAGTCAGCGGCAGCGGAAAAAGTAGCTTGGCATTCGATACGTTGTATGCTGAAGGCCAACGCCGCTATGTGGAATCGCTGTCCACTTATGCTCGCCAATTTTTAGGCCAGCTGCCCAAGCCCAACGTGGATTCGATTTCGGGTTTGGCTCCGTCGATTTCAATTCAACAAAAATCAACCAGCCGAAATCCTCGCAGTACCGTCGGCACCATTACGGAAATTTTTGATTACCTACGAGTTCTTTATGCGCGAGTCGGTCAAGGGTACTGCTACGTTTCTGGCAAACCTATTCAGGCTCAGTCTACCGATTCCATTATCGACAGCATTGCTAAGCTGCCAAACGGAACTCGCTATTCCATTTTGGCCCCCATTGTTCAAAACCAAAAAGGCGAATTCAAAGACCTGTTTGCAGACCTACTGAAACGAGGCTACTTGCGGGCTCGAGTTGACGGCGATGTTGTGTCCTTAAACGACGACCTCAAGTTGCGTCGACATCACAAGCACAATATCGAAGTGGTGATTGATCGCTTGGTATCTGGCCCAGCTTATCGAAGCCGTTTAGCAGAAGCCGTTGAACAAGCTTTAAAATTGGCTGACGGACGACTGATCTGTTCCCCCGAATCCGATCAGAAATCAGCAGCTGATCAAAGCAAAAACGGCGAACCCGCAGAATCCACAACCCGTCACAAAGATCGGCTTTACAGCGCAGACTATGCGTGCGCCGACAGTGGCATGAGCTACGAACCTCCAACGCCTCAACTGTTTAGCTTCAACAGTCCTTTGGGCATGTGCAACACCTGCAATGGGTTGGGGCTAAAGCATGGATTCACAGACGAATCACTGATCGTAAATCCCGGTAAGTCGATTAAGAATGGAGCACTCTTGATGCTGCCGGCGTTGTCGAAAATTGGCCGATGGCCTCGACACATCCTCACAGGAGCCGCCGAAGCCATCGAGAAAATGGTGGGCATGGAGCCCGACACGTTGATCAAAACCAAGTGGGAAGATCTTCCCCCAGAAGCTCAACACCTTTGGCTTGCTGGCACCGGCGATCAACACATTACCTTTAACTGGAAGACTCGAGGCGGATCTCATAAGCACGGCGGAACTTGGGAAGGCTGGGCCAGTCGTCTGTTAGAACAATATCGCGGCACGAAAAATCCCATGATGCGGCGAGCCATGGAAAAGCACTTGGAAGTCGTTTCATGCCCCGACTGCCAAGGTCAACGCTTAAACCAACAGGCTCGCCATGTGCGGTTAACCAGTACCAGCAAAGCGTTTAAAAAACGCGGGCACCGAATGGAACTCAGCCTGCCAGAAGTATGTGCTTTAAGCATCGAAGAAGCGGCCGAATTTTTTCAATCGCTGAAGCTCAACAATACTCAAACGCTCATCGCTGAAGAAGCACTCAAGGAAATTTCCGGACGGTTAGGCTTTTTATTGCAGTGCGGTTTGCACTACCTAAATCTAGAACGATCTGCTCCCACGCTTTCTGGTGGCGAATCTCAACGCATTCGACTGGCGGGGCAAATTGGCTGCGGCTTGGTCGGCGTTGTCTATATTTTGGATGAACCATCCATCGGTTTGCATCCTCGAGACAACGTGATGCTGCTGGAAAGTTTGCAGCACCTACGAGACCAAGGCAACACGGTTGTCGTGGTCGAACACGATGAAGACACAATGCGCGCCGCCGATTATGTGGTGGACTTTGGGCCAGGGCCAGGAATTCGCGGCGGCGAATTGGTGGTAGAAGGCAGCGTCGACAATGTCCTTAAAAGCAAACGCAGCTTAACAGGGCAATATCTCAGCGGGCGCATTGCCATTGAAGTCCCCCAAGAGCGTCGAGGACAAGACGCGACAAAAAAGGCGGCGAAAAAGAAAGCCGCACCAAAATCCAACGGAAAGGCTGTCAGCAAGAAAGCTCCCACTTCTGTTTGCGGGACCAAGGATTTTCTGACGATTAAAAATGCGAGACACAACAATCTGAAATCAGTCGATGTTCACTTTCCTCTGGCCCGATTTGTGTGCGTCACGGGAGTCAGCGGAAGTGGAAAAAGCAGCATCACCAACGACATTCTCTGGCAAGTCCTGAATCAACAGGTCAACGGTGGCAAAGGCACTCCGGGTGCCCATGATCGCATTAACGGCCTGAACAAAATCGATAAAGCCATTGATATTGATCAGTCGCCTATTGGTCGTACACCTCGCAGCAATCCGGCCACCTACGTCAAAGTCTTCGACGAAATTCGCAAACTGTTTACGGCATTGCCTCAATCAAAACTGCGAGGATACAAGCCCGGACGTTTCAGCTTTAACGTCGCGGGAGGACGTTGCGAAGCCTGCGAAGGTCATGGGGCCAACAAGCTAGAAATGGATTTTCTTGCTGACATTTGGGTGCCATGCGATGTGTGTGAAGGGCGAAGGTTTAGCCACGAAACACTGGAAGTAAAATACAAAGAGCACAGTATCGCCGAAATTTTGCAGATGGAAATTCGAGATGCCGTGAAGGTGTTCGAAAATGTGCCCAAAATTAACAACCTCCTGCAAACCTTGATCGATGTTGGCCTCGACTACATGCAACTGGGGCAGCCGTCTCCCACGCTTTCCGGCGGTGAAGCTCAACGAGTGAAGCTTGCGCGAGAACTGGGCAAACGGAGCACCGGTCAAACCTTGTACCTGTTGGATGAACCGACCACTGGGTTGCACTTCGCCGACGTGCATAAATTATTGGATGTGTTGCACGGGTTTGTGGAACGAGGCAATTCTGTGGTCGTGGTCGAACACAATTTGGACGTCATCAAAACGGCTGACTGGGTTATCGACATGGGACCAGAAGGCGGTGCGGGTGGAGGCGAATTGGTGATGGCCGGCACACCAGAAGAAATCGCCAAATGCAAAGCTTCTCATACCGGCAGAGCCCTTCGGCCTTTGCTGGGATTAAAGCCCTGGGCTCCTTTAAAAAGCACCGGGATTCAATCGCTCGCTCGCAGCAGCGATCCCTTTATTGACACCAAAACCATTCAAATTACAGGAGCCAGCCAACACAATTTACAGAGCATCGATTTAGAAGTTCCCCGAGGCGAAATGAGTGTTTTTTCGGGGCCCAGCGGCAGTGGAAAATCATCGTTGGCCATGAATACCTTGTACGCCGAAGGGCAGCGACGATATGTTGAAAGCCTTTCTGCTTATGCTCGTCAGTTTCTGGGGCAGATGCCCAAACCCAAAGTCGATCGCATTCAAGGCTTATCACCCGCCATTGCGATTGAACAAAAAACAGTGGGTTCCACGCCTCGTTCGACTGTGGGCACGGTCACGGAAATTTATGATTATCTTCGAGTCCTCTTTGCTCGACTCGGAACCGTTCACTGTCCTAGATGCAACGAACCAGCCACCAAGCAAACCACAGACGAAATCGTGGAATCAATTCTGGCTTTAGGCCAGACGGCAACGCTCGCGAAAACAAAGCGAAAGAAGGCGACAAAAGCAGCCGCCAGTGAAAAAACACCAGCTGCCCAAAAAACTCGACTGCTGCTGTTGGCTCCCATCACAGTGGATCGACAAACGACGTATGAATTGGCGTTCGAGCGATTACAAAAAAGCGGATTTGCCAGAATTCGCATCGACGGAATCAGTCATGATTTAAGCGATGTGCCGGAAATTGATCATCGTCGAGACCACGACATCGAAGTGGTTGTCGATCGTTGCACAGTCGATGTCAAACAGCGAGGACGCATTACCGATTCTGTTGAAGCGGCGTTGGACTTAGGCAAAGGTGTGCTGCGGGTTGTTGTGGCCGATCGACAATTAGACGAAGCCGATTGGGAAGACCATGTGTTCAGCTTGCATCTGTCATGCTTAGATTGCGGGCTCAGTTTTGATACTCCGTCGCCGCAACAGTTCAGCTTTAATAGTCCACTGGGTTGGTGCTGGTCGTGCGAAGGATTAGGAACCGAATTCGGAGCCAACCAAGCATTGCTGGTCACCAGTCCAGAACGCTCAATCATGGACGGCGCGATCGGCGCTCTTCCGTTACCTAAAAAGAATGCCGCGTTTCGCCGAATGCTAGAAGCACTTTCTGCGGAACTGGATTTGCCATTGGATCAACCGTGGTATCTCTTAAAAGCATCTCAACAACGGGCAATTTTATACGGAAGCGATGATCGTTGGATCACAGTTCCCGCGACCAAAACAGAAAGTGAATTCCGCTTTTGCTTTGCAGGCTTGTTCCCGACAATCGAAAATGCGGCTCGCATGTCGTTTGCTCACCGACGTTCACTGATGAATATGGGGGGGCAAAAAGATTGCAGCGTTTGCGGTGGTTCTCGACTGCAAGATGTGGCGTCTCATGTGCAGCTAAGGCACACCACAATGCCTCAGTTCTGCAGTATGCCACTGGATAAAGCTTTGCAGTTTTTAAAATCCCTGAAGCCCACCAAAGCTGAAAAGCAGATTGCAGGAGACCTACTCACAGAATCCATTCATCGGTTGAAATTCTTGGTCGACGTGGGATTGAATTACCTGACGTTAAACCGAGGAATGCCCACGTTATCAGGCGGCGAATCTCAACGAATTCGATTAGCTGGGCAGGTGGGGCGGTCGCTCACCGGCGTTCTGTATGTGTTGGATGAACCAACGATTGGCTTGCATCCTCGGGACAATGGGCGGTTGCTCTCGGCTCTTCAGCGACTGCGAGACCTCGGGAACACCGTGTTGCTTGTGGAACACGATCGAGAAGTCATTGAAGCGGCCGATCGATTGTACGACTTTGGCCCAGGAGCAGGACGGCATGGCGGAACCATTGTGGCTCAAGGTTCGCCGACACAGGTCAAAAAACGTGATGCAGAATCTTTAACTGCCGGTTACCTCAGCGGCAAACAGGGGATTCCTGTTCCCCCCAACCGGCGCATGGATGACAACACACGGCCCCCCGTTCCTCGCGAGCAAGCGGCTGAAAAACCCAAAGCCGCTGCGAAGAAAAAACGTCCTTCCAAGGCGGCCAAGAAAGCCGTTTCGGCTGGTGATCCAGATCGTCGTTGGCTGCAGCTGACAGGGGCAGCTCAAAACAATCTGCAAGACGTGGATTTGAGTATCCCCTTAGCGACGTTCACGTGTATCACGGGAGTCAGCGGCAGTGGGAAAAGTTCGCTGGTGATGAACACGTTGGCTCCAGCAGTCAGTCGAAAACTGAACCTTGTCACCGATGCCCCTGGGTTGCACAAAGACCTGCATGGAATCGAACACCTTTCCAAGATTGTTGTTGTCGATCAAAATCCGATTGGGAATACTCCCGCGTCAAATCCGGCGACCTATACGGGAGTCTTCGAACATATTCGCACGCTGTTTACGTCGATGCCAGATTCTCGCGTTCGAGGGTTTGGGCCTGGCCGATTCAGTTTTAATCGAGCGGGAGGACGTTGCGAAGACTGTGAGGGCATGGGCCAGCAGAAAATCGAAATGCACTTTCTTCCCGACGTCTGGGTGGAATGCACGACGTGCCAAGGCAAGCGGTATAACGAAGAAACATTGGCCGTTAAGTTCAACGATTACACCATCGCTGATGTCTTAGAAATGCCGATCGAAAAAGCGTTCAAGGTGTTCGAAAACGTGCCGAAAATTCGTACGGTATTAGCGACGCTGCAAGCAATCGGATTGGGCTATTTAACGTTGGGTCAATCGGCTCCCACACTTTCTGGTGGAGAAGCTCAACGCATTAAACTGGCATCAGAATTGGCCAAGCCCAATCAGGGAAGATCGTTATACCTGTTGGATGAACCCACAACCGGCTTGCACTTCGACGATATTGCGAAGTTGCTATCGGTGCTGAATAGTTTGGTGGAACAAGGCAACACGGTTGTTGTTATCGAGCACAATCTGGACGTCATTAAAACGGCAGACTGGATTGTGGATATCGGACCGGAAGCGGGGACAGGGGGAGGTCACATTGTGGCGGCAGGAACTCCCGAAGACATTGCTGCGTTGGCATCTGCGGGACGGAAAAAACAGACCAGTCAATTCAAATCGTGGACAGCCGATATGTTGGCTCCCGTGATGAAAGAATCCAGTCGTGGCACAATCGAAACCTTCGATGTGGCTGAGGTTGCCAAAAAGCGTGCAGACGATGTCGCGGCCACCACATTAGGGCGATCGGAAAAACTGCCATGGGAAGCAGATGGGAAACGCTGGCACACTCAAGACTGTTTAAGCCATGATGGCAAGAAGTGCCGTTGGGACGGCACCGCCTTAGCCAGCATTGTAGAAACACTGTGCGAAGATGATTGTCTGGCAGAACCCAATTGGAACAGCCGATCAACTGTCGAGGTAAAAGCTGCGAATGGTTTGGGTTGGTTTTTGCACGCTCGCACAGGGCACGAATGGATGTTGGTACTGTGCTTTCGAGTAAAAAAGAAGACGTTCGATCAAAAAGAATTGGCAGCTCGTCTTAACCTCACCCCCATCGATGACATCGAAGAAATTCCGTACTACAGTCAGTCGAATCGAGTTTCTGTTAGAAACTTGAAGACACCTTGGCAGGAAGTCACCATCAAAGTTTGGAAGAAGTCGGAGATCGACACACCTGAATTTTCAGAGTTCCTGCGCACGGCTTTGCAAACTTATTCAGACCAAGCCACGAAGGAAAAAGCCAATCCCGAAGATCTGATGCCGTGGAAGCAGCTAGGGCGGAAATGGCACCTCATGAAGAAGAACTTACCAAAGCGTCCCGGCTGGAAATTTGAAGCTTTGGAAAAGTTACTTCCTTTGGTTGAAAGTGCGTGTGCAGGGATGTCGGTGGATTATGGTCACCGCAGCAAGATTGTCTTTGGGGATTCAAAAAAGCAAACCGCATACGCTGAGTTGTGGACGAAGCGAAAAGACTTTACGGATGTCGTGCTGTACGTGCCAACGAATACAATCACCGTGGGAGCCATCGCCAAGTTCGGTTCGGACCAGTTGGTGATTCCTCGAACGGAACGCAAAGATGCGGTCAGTATCCGGTTTACGACTGGCACAGAAGTGACTGCCGCTTTTGGAACGTGGCTGACAAACACGCTCAAAGGATTCAACACGGCGAAGAAGAAGTAGCTAATAAAACAGAGTGTTTACAACACGTGAATTGTCTGTTGACGTCGTCTCGGCTCTTGCCGAAATCTTGCGCCTGCCCATCATGAAAAGGGGGGTGTCTTAGGTCTGGCTGGAGAGTGGGTGCAAGGCTTTGCGCTGTTCGTTCTGCAGTGTCACTATGCAAAAAAATATCAATTCCTATAATGACTGTTTTCCTTCATAGACGACAACTTGTCGTCCATAACTCCGTTAGGCGGTCGTAGATTTCCCCAATGGCCAATGTCGCATTTGAGACCGCATATGGCATCAACGTCTCTGGCGTTGCCATCACGCAATGGCCGCGCGTGGCTTCTGTGACGTTTGACCACCGTGGCATCGTTTATCAACTTCGGTTCTCCGACCCACGACCTTTCGCCTGCGCAACCGAGGCGCTCGTCGAGTGCTACCAAATCCGCATTCTCGACCACAAATCGGAGACGCAACAAGAATTCGGACGCTATCTCATTGAAATCCACGGAGAGGATGGCTGTTACGCTGACTTCCGCGCGGATTCATACGAACATATTCCGATGGATACCGCACCCGCCGCCTAACATGGTTTTTACGCAAGGGCCTTCGGCACACCTTGGCTCTTTGGCAACGGGCCATGGCCTTGGTACAATTT